>CAYPVA010000005.1:0-28306 GCA_964414045.1 uncultured Lishizhenia sp.
AGGTAGTGCCGCTGACGTTGCCTGTAAACAACACCGGTAAGGACTGATTGCCCACACACAAGTTTTGGTTGGCAGGGTCTACGACGTTTGGCGCTGGGTTCACGGTAATCGTGAAGGTCTCTGAGTTGCCTGCACAAATTTGTGTGCCGTTGACGTATTGTGCCGTCACCGTAATGGTGGCTGTAATTGGCGTGTTGCCTGTATTAGTTGCCGTAAAGACACCAATATTGCCCGTGCCACTTGCTGCTAAACCAATCGATGGGTTGTTGTTGGTCCAGACATAAGTAGTACCCGTAGATGGCCCTGTAAAGTTGATTGCAGCGGCTTGGGCTCCGTTACATACCACCTGGTTTTGTGGGGCCACTACTTGAGGTTGTGGATTGATTGTAATAGAGAACTCTATTGGCGAACCAAAACAATTCAAGTTACCGTATTGTATGCTTGGCACCACATTGATATTTCCAACAATTGGTGCTGCTGCATTATTTGTTGCAAGGAAAGGATTCAGTGTATTGACACCAGAAGCGGCTAAACCAATTGCTGTGTTATCGTTGTACCAGATATATTGCGTGCCACTGAATTGACCACCAAAAGTGAATTGTGGAGAATAGAAATTTTCACAGAGAGCCACATCTTGCACCTGATTAACGGTTGGTGCGGGATGCACTAAGAAATCAAAATTAATTGGCTGCCCACTACATTGCACGCCGTTCATAGTGATATGAGGCGTAACGGTAAGCGTCGCAGATTGGGCAACTAAGCTTGGATTTAGTGCTGTAAAAGAAACAATATTTCCGTTACCACTGCCGGATAAACCAATCACAGGATTTGTGTTTGTCCAGCTGTAGGTATTGTTGACCATGTTGCCATCAAAAATTACAGCTTGTGTCGCGGTATTGGCACAAAGTATTTGGTCATTAACAGCATCAATCATAGGCAAAGGATTGACAAGGATCTGGAACAATTGATTCAAGCCCTGGCAAGTAAGCCCATTACTGGTATGCAAAACCGATACATTGATCAATGCACTTTGCTGGATAATATCATTGTTCGTTGCAACAAAACTTGGGATATTTCCTACGCCGCTGGCAGGTAGTCCGATGAGTGTATTGTTGTTGGTCCAGTTGTATTGTGCATTCTGAACATTACTTGTAAATGCAATAGGAACGGTATTGATATTTGAACACAATACTTGGTCATTCACCGCATTGATAACTGGGATTGGATTGACTGTAATTTCAAAAGTTTCAGCCACCCCTGAACAAGTAACACCTGCATTACTGTATACTGGCGTCACGGTAATTGTGGCATTTTGAGCAACAGCGCTATTATTCACACTCGTGAAAGACATACTGCTTCCAGATCCGTTAGCTCCAGTACCAATTGAAGGATTATTGCTTGTCCAGTTATAGTAAGTTTGTGGCACATTAAAGGTGCTGTAATAATCAACCAAAACATTTTGCCCTGCACAAACAAGCACATTGCTGATGGTATCTACCGTTGGTGTCGGATTGATGGCAATGTTGACTTGCTGTGTTAAGCCACTACATGAAACGGCATTGTTGATATATACCGGCGTCACCGAAATAGTTCCTTGAATCAGGCCATTGGTATTATTTGAAGCCAAGAAGTTGATATCTCCGTTTCCTGTTGCTGGCACACCAATAGCAGGGTTCGAGTTAGTCCAAGTATAATATACATTTGGACCGTTATTCATGAATGAAGAAGTAAAATCTACCTGAGAAACCCCATTGTTACAGAAAGTAAGTGGTAAAATTGGATCAACAGTAGGCGTCGGATTAACCGTTATATTAAAGTTACTTGTTGGACCTTGACATGTCAAAGTACCTGAAACGATTTGAGGAAGTACCGAAATATTTGCCGTAACTGGCGCATTGCTGTTATTATTTACTTGGAAGGCCGGAATATTTCCAGACCCACTTGCTGACATGCCGATACTAGGTAAACTAGAAGTCCAGTTGAAACTCACGGCATTGGAGTTTCCAACAAATTGAACAGCTGCAGTATTTGCACCATCACAAACTGTTTGGTTGGCTACAGGACTTACAGTTGGTGTTGGTTGAACAGTTACCGTGAAGGAAGAGATTGGTCCAAAACAAGTTTGTCCAGCATTGGTATAGCTCGGTTGAATTTGGAAAGAAGATTGGACCGGTATTGACCCGATATTTGAGGTGAGGAATGACGGAATATTCGCCAAACCTGAAACTGGTGCACCAACGGATGGTGTAGTACTACTCCAATTATAAACAGTACCAGAAACCGGCCCTGAAACAGGAACAGCCGCCGTATTAGTTCCATTACAATATTGTTGGTTGTTGATTGGATATACGCTTGGCGTTGGGTTAACGATGATATTAAATGAAGTAGCATTACCTGTACACGTCAAGCCAAGGTTGGTAAACGAAGAACTCACTTGAATACTTGAGGTAATCGGTGCATAATTGTTGTTCGTGGCGTTGAATGCTGGAAGCTGTCCGGTGCCAGTCAAACCAAGCCCAATATTTGGATTAGCATTCGTCCAGTTATAGGTGGCTCCCGTTACCGAAGAACTAAAGTTTGGTATAGCTGCCGCGGCTCCATTACATCTAGTAATATTGGACATTGGTGTCATGATCGGAATCGGATTGACAATTACCCAAACTGGAATAATTGGACTCGAACAACCAGTTGCACCTGATGTTCCAACGACATTATAGAGCACGGTTTGTGGGGAGGACGTGTTATTGACCAACACATCATTGATATTGCCAGATGCCACAGCAGAAAGCGTTTCCCCTGTTACATTGACAGACTGATTCGCATACCAATTAAAGGTAACATTGGTATTTGCTGTCAGGTTAAGATTGACAGCACTTCCACTACAAATGACTACGGTGTCGGTATTGAGCAATTCAAGTTCAGGCTTGACAGTTACAGCAATGGTTTGCGTTGCGCCAACACAAGAACTCAGTTGTGAGGTTGGGGTAACCGCATAAATCACAAGCTGGTTGGTAGCACTTGTATTGACAAGTACGTCATTGATCACTGAACCCGTGTTTTGAGTCAAGGATTCACCGGTGATATTTGGATTATTGAAAGTGGTAAACCATGTGTAATTTGAAGGTACATTTGCGTTTAAGAACGCGCTCACCGTAGCACCACTGCATATTTCAACAGTACTCGGTATGTTTAGAATAACTTCAGGCACAACAGACACCGTAAATAAACTATCTGGCCCTACACAGCCGTAAGGCACTGAGATGGCATTGACGGTATATTGTACGTTTTGAATGTTCGTGGTTGTATTGGTGAGGGTATTCGAAATAGTTGAACTTGTTTGTGTCAGGAATACTTCGCCTGTTACGTTCGGGTTTGAAATGGCAGACCACTCGAAAGTAGCAGGTACCGAAGAGGTCAAACTTTGAGAGAAACTTGTGGCATTACAAATCGATTGGTCGAAGATAGTTCCTACAAGTGGCGTTGGTCGAACAGTAATGGTAAATGGAAGCGTTGTCCCTGGGCAGGTTACCCCTGCTGAAATGTACTGCGGAGTTACGTTTACAGTAGCCGTAACATCTTGGGCTGTATTATTGATTGCAGAGAAACTTGGGACGTTCCCAGTTCCACTCGCCCCCAGACCAATTGCGGTATTTGAATTGGCCCAAACAAATGCATTTGCGGTTCCAGCGAAAGCAATGGCATTGGTTAAACTTCCACCACAAATACTCACGTTACTGAGGTTGCTTACTGTTGGCACATGACTCACTGATATCGTGAAGGTTTGAGTTGGTCCGGCACAAACATTCGAACCAAATGTAAAGAATGGCGTCACGGTTATGGTGGCTGAAACCGGGCCGTTGGTATTGTTGATGGTTTGGAAACTTGGCACCAATCCTTGCCCATTTGTACCAAGACCTATAGATGGGTTATTGTTGGTCCAGGTATAATTAGTAGCCGTTCCTGTTAAGTTAATTGGAACCGTTGTTTGGTTATGACAATAAGTAACGTCATTGGGATCATTAGCTACAGGAGTCGGGTTCACGGTAATAGTGAAGGTCTCCTGAACACCTGCACACGATATCCCACCGTTGATATAAATTGGTGTGACATTCACGCTGGCAACTAATGGTGTGGATCCTGTGTTTTGGGCATTGAAAGCCGAAATATTGTTGATGCCCGCAGATGCTAAGCCTATGGCTGCAACTGTGTTTGTCCAGTTATATTGAGTGGCCGTACCAGTAAAGTTAATAGCCGGAGTTAATGCCCCATTACAGATCGCTAAATCACCCGGGTCATTCACAATTGGAGTCGGATTTACGGTAATGGTAAAACTAACTGGGGTGCCCAAACACTCTACATTGTTATTCAAATATCTTGGCGTAATACTGATTGTTGCGGTAATGGGTGCCGAACCCGTATTGGTAGCCGTAAAAGACGGAATGTTTCCTGTCCCTGTTGCCGCGAGGCCTATAGCAGGATTAGAGTTGGTCCAGGAATAGTTGGTACCCGTTCCGACAATACTGGTACCAGGCGTCACTTGGTTATTACAATAAATTTGGTTTGTCGGAGCAGTGGCGCTTGGTGTTGGGTTTACAGTGAGTACAATTGTTTGTTGTGCACCCGTACAACTTAAACCAGCATTGAGGTACTGAGGTGTAACGGTTACAGTGCTGACTAACGGAGCATTTGTTGTGTTCACCGCTGTGAAACTCGAGATATTTCCTGAACCCGCACTGCCGAGTCCAATACTTGCAAGGGTATTTGTCCATGTGTAACCTGTACCAGAACCTGTGAAATTGAGTGGCGTGGTTGAAGAACCATTACAAATGGTCTGATCTGGTAAATCATTGACAATTGGGCTAGGATTGACCGTAATTGTGAAGTTCTGAGTTGGCCCGTTACAACTCACCTGTCCTCCTGTATAAATTGGCGTAATAGTTATAGTCGAACTGACTGGAACCGAACCGATATTCGTTGCAGCAAAACTGCTGATATTACCTAACCCGGAGGCTGCGAGCCCTATAGATGGAAGTGAGTTGACCCATGTATAACTAGTGGCCGAGCCGGAAAAGTTCACTGCTTGTGTGGACGTCGCGTTACAAACAACCTGTGCCGCTGGCGCTGTCAGGGTAGGTGTCGGATTCACGGTGAAAGTCATGGTTTGGCTTGGCCCCGGACAACTCACACTACTGCCTGTAAATTGCGGCGTAATGGTTACCTGCGCTGTTACCGGTGTAGACCCCGCATTTACCGCAGTAAATGGCGAAATGTTGCCATTTCCTGTGGCATTTAGACCAATTGAAGGTGTATTGTTTGTCCAGGAATAACTCGTACCCGTCCCTATTAAATTCACTAAAGATGTACTTGCGCCGTTACAAATTGTTTGGTTGGCTGGATCGACTAAACTTGGTGTTGGGTTAACTGTAAAAGAGAAGGTTTGTGGCGAACCAGGACATGACGCGCCCGCTCCAACATACAAAGGTGTCACTTCCACGGTTGCAACTACAGGTGAACTACCGCTATTCAGTGCTGTAAATGCAAGTATGTTTCCGGAGCCGTTTGCTGCTAAACCAATGGAGGTAAGGTTGTTCGTCCAGGTGTAATTCGTGGCGGTTCCACCAAAATTGACTACGGCAGTCTGTGTCAGGTTACATCTTACTTGATCTTGTGGGTCATTGACAATTGGGGTAGGGTTCACCGTTATCACAAATTGATCCTGACTACCCGTACAGGTGACACCAGCATTTTGGAATAGTGGAATCACACTAATAGTTGCATTGATCGGAAGCCCAGTGCCATTAACAGCGGTATAACTTGGCAGTTGATTGGTACCGTTGGTCGCTGTAAGACCCATAGACGTGTTACTATTTGTCCAAGAATAACTGGTTGCTGTACCTGCAAAACTCAATGGTGCTGTTACCTGACTGTTACAGAGCGCAAAATCAGCAACTGGAGTAACGACAGGCGTTGGGTTTACCGTTATAGTGAAGTTAGAGACAGAACCATTACATGTGACGCCATTACCTAAAAACACTGGCGTTACAGCAATAGTTGCGGTCTGTATCGAGGCAGTACCATTGATTGCAGTGAACGCAGGCAGCGTATTGTTTCCGTTAATCGGCAAACCAATTGATGGCAAACTGTTGGTCCAGGTATAACTAGTCCCTGTCCCTGTAAAGGTGATGCTTCCGACTTGTCCACCATTACAAACAACAACTGGGTTGGTCGAAACAACCGTTGGTGCCGGATTGACCGTTATAGTATACGTTGAGCTGATACCCGGACAACCACCAATGTTGGTTGCTGCACTTGCGGTAAATTGAACAATCTGAGCAACATTCGTTGTATTTACCAACGTAAACGACGGTATTGTGTTGGTTCCACTCGTGCTCGTAAGTCCATTGATACCCGCCGGCGCATTGATGACATTCCAAGAAATATTGGCGTTAGGTGTGGTGGAGTTGATCGTAACCGTATTTGATATTGCTCCAGAACAAATGACTTGATTTTGGGCCGAAAAACCAACTACTGGAGAAGGATTCACAGTGATGGTAAATGATTCAGGAGTACCGTAACAAGATAAACCTGCATTCAAATATTGCGGTGTAACCACAATGGTTGCAACTAACGGACTTGAGCTGGTATTTTGACCACTAAAGGCAGTGATATCACCCGTTCCAGCAGCTGCTAAACCTATTGAAGTTGTGGTATTGGTCCAGTTGTAGAGCGTACCTGTATAACCTTGGAAAGCGACAGCGCTGGTAAGCGTACCGTTACAAACAGTTTGGTTGGCAGGATCATTGACAATTGGTGTTGGATTCACCGTAATGGTATAGCTCACAGGAGTTCCAAGACACGCTACCCCATTGTTTAAGAAATGTGGTGTGATTGTAAGGGTTGCTGAAATCGGAGCAAATCCGGTATTAGATGCCGTAAAACTAGGTATGTTTCCTGTTCCGCTTGCCGCCAAACCAACTGCTGTATTGGAATTGGTCCAGGTATAGCTTGTTCCGGTACCTGCAATACTGGTGCTTGGCGCAATTTGGTTATTACAATAAACTTGATTTGCTGGCGCTGTAGCAATTGGTGTCGGATTCACCGTAATGATGATTGTTTCGGCTGCACCTGTACAGCTCACATTGGCGTTTAAGAAATGTGGTGTAACCGTTACCGTACTCACCAGTGGGTTGCTACTCGAGTTGACTGCATTGAAACTCGATATATTACCTGTGCCCTGTGCGATGAGTCCGATACTCGGAACACTGTTTGTCCAGGTATAGCTTGAACCCGTGCCTGTGAAACTCAATGGACTTGTAGAAGTTCCATTACACAACGTTTGATTCGGTAGGTCATTGACTATCGGTGTAGGATTCACCGTTATAGTAAAGCTTTGTGTCGGACCTGCGCAGTTAACTTGATTGCCTGTGAAAATTGGGGTTACCGTTACTGTTGAACTTACCGGAATGCTCGTGGAATTGATCGCTGAAAAACTTCCGATATTTCCTGTGCCCGTTCCTAGTAATCCAATTGAAGTCAAGGTATTTGTCCACGAATAACTGGTTGCCGACCCTGAAAAGACGACTGCTGAAGTCATAGACGAATTACAAACGACCTGAGAACTTGGAGCAATAAGAGACGGCGTCGGGTTCACCGTAAGGCTCATTGTTTGTGTTGGCCCCGGACAACTCACTCCCCCACCTTCAAAAATTGGTGTGAAAACAATTTGTGCAACCGATGGTGTACTGTTACCATTTGTAGCTGTAAAGGAAGGGATATTGCCAGATCCTGTAGCATTTAGACCAATAGAGGTGGTGTTGTTTGCCCAATTGTAACTTGTTCCCGTTCCGACGATGTTTACAAGTGTGGTACTCGTACCGTTACAAACTGTTTGGTTAGATGGATCAACTAAGGTTGGCGTAGGATTTATAGTAAGGTTGAAACTTTGCGGTGCCCCAAAACAAGTTGCCCCTGACCCCGTAAATTGCGGTGTTACTTCCACAGTAGCAACTACAGGTGTCGTGGTGTTATTGACGGCAGTAAAAGCTAAAATATTCCCAGATCCATTCGTTCCAAGGCCTATAGATTGAGCAGTATTTGTCCAATTATACCCCGTGCCTGATCCAGTAAAGCTCACAGCTTGTGTATTGGCTTGATTACAAAGTACTTGATCAGCAGGATCATTGACTGTTGGTGTCGGATTGACTGTAATGACAAATTGGTCTTGCGCACCAGTACACGTTACACCCGCGTTTACAAAAATTGGCAAGACACTCACTGTCGCAGTACTAGGAGTATTTGAGTTATTTGTCGCGGTAAATGAAGGCAAACTATTCGGACCTGAAGCGATGAGTCCGATGGCAGTATTGCTGTTTGTCCAGTTATAACTTGTTGCTGAACCTGAAAAACTAAGCGGAGTCGATACACTGGTGTTACACAGCGCAAAATCATTTGTCGGTGTTACTGTTGGCGTAGGGTTAACTGTAATCGTGAAATTTGAAACGGTTCCGTTACATGAAATACCGCTACCCAAATAAATTGGTGTCACGGCAATGTTGGCTGTCTGAATAGTGGCCGTCGCATTTACAGCAGTGAAAGCCGCAATCTGATTGTTCCCAGCCGCTTGTAATCCTATTGCTGGTAAGTCATTGGTCCAGGCATAACTAGTTCCCGTACCCGTGAAGGTTATATTACTGACCTGACCGCCATTACAAACTACCACTGGATTGGTTGAAACAGCAGTTGGTGAAGGATTTACGGTGATGGTATACGTTGAACTCACACCAGGACAACTTCCTACACTTGTTGAAGCACTCACTACAAAGTTGATGGTGATTGGTAAACTTGTGGTATTTACCAATGTATATGACGGAATCGTATTTGTACCGCTTGTCACGTTCAGGCCATTAATACCAGCAGGTACGGAAGGGATATTCCATGTAAAATTGGTATTCGGTGTAGGTGAAGAAATGGTTACTGAGTTAGTCGCACTGTTGGAACAAACGGGTTGCGGACTTACCTGATTATAGGTTATAATTGGCGACGGATTCACCGAAATACTGAAGTTTTGTGTTCCACCCGGACAGGTTAATCCTCCAAAACTATACAGCGGTGTTACGATGATATTGGCAGTCTGAGGTACACTTCCTGTATTTTGCCCGATAAAAGAGTTGATGTCTCCTGAGCCTGTAGCAGCAAGCCCAATTGAAGTGTTGGAGTTGGTCCAGCTGTATTGGGTAGCCGTACCTACAAATCCGACAGTAGTTGTATTTTGCCCTGCGCAAATAACCTGATCAGAAGGGTCTTGTACACTCGGTATCGGATTGACCGTAAAGACCATATTTTGAGGAGCACCAAAACAGGTTGTATTGCCATTTGTAAAGGATGGCGTTACGTTGACGGTTGAGCTTTGAACAGCACTAGTTGTGTTGATCGCACCAAAAATACCGATGTTTCCTTGTCCACTACCTGCAATACCAATACCCGTGTTTGTGGCTGTCCAGTTGTAAATTGTACCCGTCACGTTACTTGAGAAAGTAACTACATTGGTTTGGTTACCGTGACACCAAATTTGATCAGCAGGATTTGTCATCACAGGGATTGGATTCACCGAATAGGTAAAACTCATTGGTGTTCCGGCGCAAGCTTGTCCACCGTTGGACATACTCGGCGTCACAGTGATGGTTGACGCAATGACACTCGTTGTGGTATTGGTGGCATTGAAAGATGGAAAAGCGCCTGAGCCACTTGCCAAAATACCTGTGGCTGTATTGTCATTTATCCAATTATAGGTGGTTCCATTGACGCCAAAAGTGCTCGCAAATGCAATAATACTGCTACTGCTTCCCACACAAATTGCTTGGTTAGCGACTTGATTCACCGTCGGCGTTGGATTCACTGTAATCGTAAACGTTGTGGTTGCTCCTGTACAAGTAGTTCCGGCAAAATTATACGTTGGAGTGACAGTTATCGTAGCCGTAATCGGTGTATTAGACGTATTGGTTAACGTAAATGCAGGGATATTCCCGGTACCTGAAGCTCCTAAATTGATACTCGGGTTGTTATTTGTCCAATTGTAAATGGTTCCTGGTACTGTACCAGAAAAAGTTATGGCATCACTCAGTGTTCCGTTACATTTTACCTGGCTGGCAACCGCGTTTACAGTAGGAATTGGATTAACTGTTAGGTTGAAATTACTGGCGGTTCCGTTACAACCATTGGCAGTAGGCGTCACAATTATATTTCCTGAAATAGATTGATTGGTCGCGTTGGTTGTGGTAAATGACGCAAGGTTTCCTGTTCCGGATGCCGCTAGGCCGATGGCGGTATTTGAATTGGTCCAGGAATAAGACGTACCCGCAACACCAAAACTACTTGCAAATAGAATAGGACTTGTTGAAGACCCGACACAATAGGCACTAGACGAGACAGCATTGACCGTCGGCGTTGGGTTAACGGTAATGGTAAATGATTCATTACTACCCGTACAAGTGGTATTTCCATGCGTATAACTAGGCGTTACTTGTACTACAGCCACAACTGGTGAAGCACTTGAATTGGTGGCATTGAAAGACGCAATATTACCTGTTGAAGATGCCGCAAGGTTGATAGAAGTTGTAGTGTTTGTCCAAGAATAAAGAGTTCCCGTTACAGCACCTGTAAAATTGACAGCCGGAACTGCAGCATTGTTACAAACTACCTGATTTGCTGGGTCTACAACTGTAGGGGTTGGAATAACACTGATGCTGAAAGTAACAGGATTACCCAAACATTCATGTTGAAGATTGGTGTATTTAGGGATTACACTGAAGCTTCCTGTTTGTACTGTGTTACTTGAATTGACAGTGTTGAAGGCCGCAATGTTTCCAGTACCGGATGCCACAACACCAATTGATGGATTTGTGTTTGTCCAGTGGTATTGTGTACCGACCACATTGAAAGTAGATGCAAAATTGATTGCTGAACTTAGTTGGCCCACACAGATAGATTGATTGGCAACTGGGTTTACGGTTGGTAATGGATTAACTGAAATTGTAAATGTTTCAGATGTCCCCGTACAAGCTCCGTTTCCTGTTCCAAATACTGGCGTCACTGTAATCGTTGCAGTCACTGGCGTATTTGTTGGGTTTGTTGCCACAAAAGCACTGATATTACCGCTATTACTTGCTCCTAGGTTAATCGATGTAGTATTGTTAACCCAGTTATAGGTGGTATTGGCAACAGATCCGGTGAAAACAACCCCACCTGCAGTGGCATTATGACAAACAACAATATCTTGCGGATCTACAACCGTTGGAATCGGATTCACGGTAATGTTAAAGGTCTGTGAAGTACCGATACAAGTTTGACCACCTATTGTTATTTTTGGTGTAACGGTGATGAGTCCGGTGATGGGTGCATTTGTAGTGTTCGTACCAACAAATGCTGTCATATCACCTGTTCCGGATGCCGATAAGCCAATATTGGCATTCGAGTTAGTCCAGTGGTAAGAGGTTCCTGCTACGTTGAAAGCCGATGCAAAACTCACCGCTGTTGTTTGAGCGCCTACACAGACACTTTGACTTTGAATTGTATTGACTGTAGGTGTTGGATTAACAGTAATACTAAATGTGGTAGAGGAACCTGGGCAGGTACCCGTTGCATTTGTGTAGGAAGGCGTTACAACAAAATTTCCAGTAATTGGTGCATTAGTCGTATTCGTTGCAGTAAAGGCAGCTATGTTCGTACTTCCTTGGCTGCCTAAATTGATGGCAGTATTGGAATTAGTCCAAGAATAAACGGTACCTGCAACCGCTCCAGAGAAGTTGATCGCCGCGCTACTGGTATTGTTACATACAACCTGTGATGTTACTGCATTGACCGTCGGAATTGGGTTCACCGTGATGATGAAAGTCATTGGCGTTCCAGAACAGTTATTTGCACTCGGTGTGACACTAATTGTTCCTGCAATTGGGCTTGTCCCCGCATTAGTTGCAACAAATGAGGCAATATTGCCAGTGCCTCCTGATCCTAAACCTATCGCTGTATTTGAATTTGTCCAAGTAAACAGCGTATTTGCAACACCGAAAGCACTCGAGAAATTGATGGCAGAAGTAGCTGTGCCATCACATATCGGGAATGAATTGACCGCATTGACTGTCGGAATAGGATTGACCGTAATTGTGAAGGTTTGAGGTGTCCCATAACAATCTACGCCATTCAGGGTAAACTTTGGAGTCACGGTTATCGTACTCACAATTGGATTGGGCGTTGTATTTGTAACGGTAAATGATGGGATATTACCAACGCCAGCAGCTGCTGTTGTTACCGCAGTATTTGAGCTCGTCCAGTTAAATACGGTGTTGGGAACACTGCCCGTAAAGTTAATATTACCAGTGCTTGTCCCTGAACAACGAACAATTGAAGTAATCGGATTCACCGTAGGAATTGGGTTTACTGTAATCGTGATGATATCTGTAGCAATACAACCGTTGGTGGTGTTTGTCCCTGTTACCGTATAAGTCGTGGTTGTGGATGGTACAAAAGATTGGTTATTTGTTACACCATTACTCCAAGTATAAGTATTGGCACCAGATCCGTAAAGTGTAATAGAAGTACCCGCACATATCGTTTGCTGGTTACCCACAACGAGCGCATCTACAACAGGGGCTGTATTGGACACCATTACTTGCACTTGATCAGTAGCAGTACAACCATTGTTGGTATCTGTAACCGTTAACGTATAGTTTTGCGTTGAATTTGGATTCGCTGTAGGATTGGCGATATTATTTGCGCTTAATCCTGTTGGCGGCGTCCAAGCATAACCATAACCTGCAACGGTAGTGGTACCTAATTGTATTGGCTGAGTTTGAATACATGTAATGGAGCCATCTACACCTGCATTTGCAATGGGTAAAACTTCATCCACGGTTACTGTGATTTGCCCAGTTGATGTACAACCATTTGTTGGATTGGTTACTAGTAACGTATAATTTGTCGTGGTAGCAGGGTTAGCTAATGGTTGACCTATTGTAGTGGAAGATAAACCAGCTGCCGGTGACCATAAATAGGTCAATCCACTGATGCTTGGGCTGCCGATGTTTGTACCATTTAAATATTGAACACAAGTTTTGGTAAATGGCGTACCCACGTTTATCGGCGGAGCAGTGGTATTAACGGTCACAGAAACGTTGTCTGTGGCTACACAACCTGTTTGTGGATTTGTTACCGTTAGCACATAATTAATTGAGGCGCTCGGACTTGCAGTCGGTTGCGCGATGGTGTAGTCGTTCAAGCCTGTAGTTGGCGACCAAGCATATGTAAGCCCCGCAATTGCAGTTGTTCCTAAAACTAACGGCGTATTTTGATTATTACAATCTATAGTTGCATTCGGGCCGGCATCAATCGTAGGCAAGGCAGTCAAGACGGTTACAGTGACCGACGAAGTTTGAGTACATTGGCTTGTTGCGTCTGTAGCAGTTAAAGTATAGGTCGTTGTGAGCGCCGGATTTGCTGTAGGATTCGCAATATTGGCGGCAGACAGACCTGTAGTCGGAGTCCAGGCGTAATTTACACCTGCTACCGGCGCCATCCCGATTTGCTGCCCAGTGGTATTGGTATTACAAGTTTTGGTAAACGGATTGCCCGCATTGGCTACCGGCACAGCGATATCAACGGTCACAGTAACATTATCTGTTGCTGTACATCCGCTGGTAGGGTTTGTCGCCGTTAAGGTATAAGTAGTAGTTACAATTGGGTTGGCAAGTGTCGCGGCCACGGCTGGGTTGGTGAGTCCGTTAGTTGGTGACCAAGCGTAGGTCATCCCTGGCACTGCAGAAAAACCAATTATTGCACCATTAGGATTCTGATTGCTCGCACAAGTTTTTGTAAAATCAGCACCTGCATTCACAGCCGGAACCGTAAAATTATAGGTAAATACCATTGAAGAGGTCGCCGTACAACCACTGGTTTGATCTGTTGCAGTCAGCACATAAGTAGTTGTTGTAGCTGGAGTTGCCGTTGGGTTGGCAATATTCGTTGCACTCAGACCCGCACTCGGAGTCCAGCTATAATTGACCCCGGTGATAGGTGTCATGCCTATTTGTGCGCCGTTTGTATTGGACGTACAAGAACGCAGTAAATTAGGGCCTGCACTTGCTGCAGGGATTTCAATATCAACCGTAACTACGATGTCATCTGTTGCTTGACAACCATTTTGATTATTGGTAAGTGTAAGCGTATAGGTAGTGGTCGATGTAGGATTGGCTGTAGGATTATATGTATTGGTATTTGTTAAACCCGTAGCTGGCGACCAAGCATAGGTATGGTTCGCTAAATTAGTGGTGCCAATTACCAAACCATTGGGGTTCTGCACACAAGTTTTGGTGAAGTTGGTTCCTGCATTTGGGACAGGAAGAACTTGATTGACTACAACCTGAATGGTATCTGTCGCATCACAACCATTGATGGGATTATAGGCCGTAAGGGTGTAGGTATTTGAAACACTTGCATTGACTGTAGGATCCGATGCAGTTGCATCGTTCAAACCAACACTAGGTGACCAACTGTATTGAATACCAGAAACGGCAGACATACCAACTTGAATCGCACCAAGGTTATTCACACAAGTTTTGACAAACCCAGTGCCTGCATTGGCCACAGGGTCCGTGTTATTAACGGTTACAACAACTTGATCTGTATGCGTACAACCCGATGAAATATTCGTTACCGTAAGTGTATAGGTAGTAGTAACGCTCGGATTCGCGATGGGCTGAGCAATGTTACTTGCGCTCAATCCTGTTGCTGGTGACCAACTGTATGATAGACCAGCTACGGCAGCAGTTCCAATTTGATAGCCACTTGGGTTGGTGACACAAGTAATGTTGCCATCAGGCCCTGCATTGGCTATCGGAGTGATAAAGTTAACGGTTACAATCACCTCATCGGTGCCACTACATCCATTTGCCGGGTCTTGAGCCGTAAGTGTATAGGTTTGAGTTGCGGTCGGGTTAGCACTTGGATTGGCAATATTATTTGCTGACAAATTTGTCGTTGGGCTCCAGCTGTAATTAATTCCAGTTACGGCGTTCATTCCGATCGGAGCACCTGGAGCTGTACTATTTGAAGTACAAGAAATCAATTGATCCGGGCCCGCATTTGCGGTTGGTGCTTGGGTATCCACCACCACTAGTACATTTGAAGTGGTGATACAACCGTTGTTTGGATTAAGTGCATTTACAGTGTAAGTGGTGGTAACCAATGGATTTGCCCAAGGGTTAGCTACCGTTGCGGAACTCAAGCCTGTTGAAGGGCTCCAACTGTAGCTTATTCCCGCTTGTGATTGACCACCAATTTGCGCCCCTGCTGCAGCCTGAGTACATGTTTTGGTAAAACCAACAGAAGAAATTGCAGTCGGATAAGTATTGTTTACAGTAACGTTTATAACATCCTGATTGGAACAGCCACTGATTGTATTAGTAGCTGTTAAGGTATATTGTTGACTTGTCGATGGATTGGCAATTGGATTGGCAATGGCATTATTTGATAAACCTGAGGAAGGCGTCCATTGGTAAGTCACATATGGTTCTGCGGACATTCCAATTTGAGCACCTGTTGCATTTTGGGTACAACTGATGGTCACATCAACACCTGCATTTGTGACGGGCGGCGTATTATTGACATTGACAATCACTTCATCTGTTGCCGAACATCCATTAGCCGGATTAAAAGCAGTAAGGGTATATGTTGTGGTTGCCGTAGGATTCGCAGTCGTATTTGCAGTGTTTGTGGCTGTTAGGTTTGTGATTGGCAACCAACTGTACGAAATACCATTTGCGGCGGTCATCCCGATACTTGCCCCGCCGACATTCGTCAAACAAGTAATATTTTGATCTTGACCTGCATTGGCAACAGGTGGTGAATTATTAACAGTCACCAATACTTGAGCCGTACTGCTACAACCATTGACAATATTGGTTGTTGTCAAAGTATATGTTGTTGTTGAAGCCGGATTTGCTGTTGGATTGGAAATAGTCGTACCATTTAAACCTGTAGCAGGGCTCCAAGAATAACCGAGACCAGCAACATTGGCTGCACCGATGCTTACACCATTTTGATTACTTGAACATGTAATCTGAACTGGGCCTGAAACCTGTGCACTTGGAGGGGTGTTATTAACCGTTACCACTACCTGATCGGTAGCACTACAACCTGTTGAATTATTGGTTACTGTGACGGTGTAATTTGTAGTGGTTGGCGGAAAAGCACTCGGGTTGGCAATATTAGGATCACTGAGCCCTAAAGCAGGCGTCCAGACATAACTGTGTCCCGTGAGAGGTGCAGCTCCAATGGTGTTTCCGGCCGGATTCAAGTTACACTGAATGGTTAAATCCGCACCTGCATTGGCAACTGGTGGCGCAGTATTGACGGTAACCGTGACAAAATCGGTACTGCTACATCCATTGGTCGGATTGGTAGCAATCAGGGTGTATGGTGTGGTTACACTTGGGGTCGCTAAAGGCGAAGCAATATTCGTTGCCGATAAACCAGTTGCAGGAGACCACGCATAGTTGATGCCATTCACGGCGTTCATACCGATATTCACCCCTGTACTGTTTTGATTACAGCTGATTTCTACGTCAGGGCCAGCATTTGCCAGTGGTGCTTGGGTATCTACTGTAACTACTGTGGTAGCAGTAGCGGTACAACCATTATTTTGATTGGTTGCAGTGAGTGTATAGGTGGTTGTTACACTCGGATTTGCTGTTGGATTTGAAACGGTCGAAGAATTCAATCCGGTTGTTGGTGCCCAAGAGTAATTGACACCGCTAGCCGTAGCCATACCAATTTGAGAACCAGAAGTATTGGATGTACAGTTTTTAGTAAAGCCGTTGCCCGCATTTGCAATTGGCGCAGTCGTATTAACCGTCACAGTCATGTTGTCAGTGGCAACACAGCCATTGAGCGTATTTGTAGCGGTTAGCGTATAAGTTTGCGTACTTGCCGGAGCTGCGTTTGGGTTGGCAATACTTCCGTTAGTCAGGCCTGTCGTAGGTGACCAACTGTAAGTGACTCCATTCACAGGCGGCATACCGATAGCTCCACCAGTTGTGTTTTGAATACAATTAATCGTGAAATGATTACCTGCCTCTGCCACAGGTGGTGTAATATTGACAGTTACAACAACCTGATCTGTGGCCACACACCCACTGCTATTATCCGTTGCTGTTAAGGTATAGGTTTGATTAGATGTAGGGTTTGCAATTGGATTGGAAGCCGTTGTTGGCGATAAACCAGTATTTGGGCTCCAGGCGTAAGTCACACCTGTTACGGACGTCATGCCAATTTGTAAACCATTTGGGTTTACCGTACAGGTCTTGTTAAAATCTGCTCCTGCATCAACGGACGGCACCTCAGTATCCACTGTAACAAGCACAGTTGAACTTGCCGTACAACCACTGGCAGTATTTGTTGCGGTTAAGGTGTAAGTAGTGGTAACACTTGGGTTGGCATTGGTCAAAGAAGCGGTGGAATTGGCCAAACCATTTGTTGGCAACCATGCATAAGTGGCGCCTGTTTGACCTGCAAAACCTATGTTAGCGCCATTTGGATTTTGCGTACAAGTCTTTAAGAATGCTGATCCAGCAAGTGCGGTTGGGATTGTTAAATTGACTGTTACAAGAACTTGATCAGACAAGGTACATCCACTGGAGGTTTGCGTGGCTGTTAAGGTATAATTCTGAGTTGAGGTAGGATTTGCAATTGGGTTGGCAATATTTGGATCGTTCAAACCCGTTGTTGGCGTCCAAGCATAGGTTACACCTGCAACAGGTGTCATTCCAATCGCTAAACCATTCGGATTTGTCGTACATGTCTTTGTAAAATCGGTTCCGGCATTCACCGTTGGAATAGACAAATCCACAAAAACCGTTACGTCATCTTGGCTTGTACACCCACTTAAATTATTGGTTGCTGTTACCGTATAGGTTGTTGTTGTTCCTGGGTTTGCCGTAACAATGGCTCCAATATTGGTATTGAGATTGGTGTTGGGCGTCCAAATATAACTTGTGCCTGCAACCGCAGCTGTTCCAATACTAGCCCCGGTATTATTCTGTGTACAAGTTTTATTCTTGTCCGGTCCTGCATTTGCTGTAGGATAAGTTAAGTTAACGGTCACCGTTACTGCATCAAAGCTTGTACAACCAGTAACGGTATTTGTTGCAGTGAGCGTATAAGTGGTAGTTACACTTGGATTTGCTAATGGGTTTGAGCTATTTGCAGGGGTCAGGTCGTTGGTTGGGTTCCAAGCATAACTCACACCATTCACCGCAGACATCCCGATATTCGCTCCATTTTGGTTAGAAATACAGTTTTTTGTAAAATCATTGCCAGCATTTGCCACAGGATTCGGATTCACCAAATATTGAACAACATTACTTACTGCTGAGCAGGGTTCTTGGTTTAACGTAGAGGTGATCACAACCCTGTAATAGGTTGTCACACCTATGGAGGCACCAGGATCAAAAGTTGAAGAGGTCGCCCCTACTATATTGGAATAGGTACCATTGGCACTACTCGATGACTGCCATTGATAACTCAGGGTACCTGTAGTTAATGGATTCGTTGTAAATAAAAGCGGCGCTGGGTTTGCACCCGCACAATAAACCTGATCATTGCCTATTAAACCAGGATCAAGGGCATTTAAATTGACCGTTAAAGTAAACTGATCATTTGGGCAGGCTCCACCGGCATTTGCAGTAACATTGTATACCACACTTTGTGTAGCATTGTATACCGTGGTTGTGAGTGTGCCTCCAATGGTTGAACTTGAGGTAGTCCCATTTTGTTCACCAGTCACATTTTGGTTGTCTTGGACGCTCCAAGTGTAAGTTGTACCCGAAGGAATTGAATTTCCGGAACTCGGTGGCGTGAAAGAAAAAGGTGAGCCATTACAAACAGTAATGGAGGCATCGTTAATGGCTACATTCGGGTAAACTGGAACCGTTACATTAAAAGTGTTCGGACTCGCACAACCTCCTGCTGTTGCTTGGACTGTATACACCTGATTTTGAACGGTAGATGTCGTGTTGGTGAGTGTGCCAGATATTGTAGAACCAGAACCTGCAAGCGCTCCACCAACATTCGCATTTGCAATTGGTGTCCAACTATAGGTAGTACCACTCGGAACAATCACATTGGGTGGATTATTCACCGGATTTACAACGAACGTTCCTCCGGTACAGATTGGCGTGGCGGTCATTGCCGGAATTACCGGATATGGATTTACCGTAACGGTTTTTATTTCTATGTCTGATCCGCAGTCATTGTTTGCGATTTCCATTGAAACCGTATAGGTTCCTGGTTGTGTAAAACTGACAATAAGTTGGGGGCTTCCTGAAACGGGCGTGGTGGCATTGATATCCCCCATTGTTCCATTTGCAGTGTAACCTACGCCAGTATTGGAAGAAGATTGGTTCACTTGCCATTGAAACGCACTCGTTGCAGAACAATTCCCGGATGAACTAATGCTGTATCCACCGTTTGACGAATTATTAAACGTTATGGATTGACCCTGACAAATTGTTAATCCTGGCGTTTGCGTAAAACTTGCTGTTGGCGCAGTACTGACATAAAATGGGCCTTGTGTATTGACAATTGTATCATTCAAACAAGAGTTATAGGCCGAAACGGTAATTGTGTAAGGCAAAGCTTGCCCATTCAAACCACAAGATGGATCGTACCCGTGACCAACAAAATTCGGAAGCGTTGGGAGATTTGGATACGTAATTAAAGTATCAGTACCATCACCCCAATCAATTAAATAGGTATTACCCGGATATTGGTTGTCAAAGGTAAGTTCGTAGTCAAATGGATTACAAGCCGTTACAGAGGTATTTGCACCAAAGTCAATAATTCCTGCTCCCCAGCTCATAATGGCATATCCTGAATAAGAACATCCATTTGGGTAATTTACAACATAAACCAGGTTATAACTTCCGGGACCAGCTGCACCAGTACCGGCATAGTGACCATTTGCAGCTGATATAGTAGGAGACGAAGCTGTTGTTTGTCCGGGAAAATTACTTAAAGTACCAGTGTTTGCAGCAAGAATATTACTAGGAATTTGAGTAAAAGGACCGGTTCCACCGTTGTTGCTCGTTCCTGCTCCTCCCCAATAAATGTTAATCGTTGCTCCGGAACCTAAATTGGCTGTATTTGTAAAACCAATGGCGGGTCCTTGAGTAACGGAAGAACAGGAGCAACTGTTTGTTCCTGATGAAGTTTGAAAGATCAGTGTTCCGTTGACAATTGTATCATTAGTACATGCGTTAGTAGGTACCAAAGAAGGAATGGAAGTTGGAGGGGCGCTTACAATAACTGTTACCGTTCCGACCGTACCTCCATTTGCAGGGATAGGAACGCCACCGTTGGTCATGTTCAAGGTAACTGTGTATGTACCTGGATTGTTGTACGTGATGGCGTGTGGGCCATTTGTATTGCGCGTTTGTCCGTTGCCAAAGTTCCAGTTATACAAAACTGGAGCTTGCAAAGTGACATTATTGTTAGAATTAGTTGCGGTTGTATTTGTAAAAAGAATGGTAGATCCTGCGCAAACATTGATTGTTCCGCTCGAAGGAGTAGGAATGGTTGTAAAACTTGTATTGGTAGCTACGGGTGTTTGGCCGAATAATGTCCCGGCTAAAAAAATAGCAAAGGAAATAAAAAATAAAATGTTTTTGTGTAATCTACCTCTCATACGCGAAACCGCTTGTAATCAAATTTACGGAGGTCTTACGGATAAAAAAAATAAGAGTTGCAGAACTAAGAGAATACCCTATTCCACCCTATTTTACCTTTTTTTTGAAAGCGAATGAAAATATAGATTTCAAGTGCTAGAACTTGAGGAGAAAGCATTAAATATCAATGACTTAAATCAGAACCCAAGACATCTTTTTCCATCTGAGCAGCGTAGGAAACAAGTTTTGCTTGAATGTCAGGATTTGTCGCCCCAATGATGCGTGCTGCGAGAATACCCGCATTTTTTGCAGCATTGAGTGCTACGGTAGCTACCGGAATACCATTAGGCATTTGCAGTATGCTCAGTATAGAATCCCAGCCGTCTATTGAATTGGAAGATTTAATTGGCACGCCAATAACTGGCAGTGGTGTCATGGAGGCAGTCATGCCCGGTAAATGTGCGGCACCACCTGCGCCGGCAATGATCACCTGAATTCCACGGGAGGCAGCATTTTTGGCATAAGACACCATTTTTTCAGGTGTGCGGTGTGCCGAAACTACCTCAGCTTCAGTTTCAATACCAAATTCGTGAAGTATTTTTTGAGCTTCTTGCATGATTGGCCAGTCTGACTTACTGCCCATAATGATTCCGACTTTGATCATGATAGTGTATTTGTGTGGGTTTGATCCAAATGAGGCCCTTCTGATGACGCTGGTGTTTCAATGACTGGATTACCTGCCGTAACCTGTTGTTTGACCTGCTTAGGCATGCTTCCGTAATGGATGGTGTTGTCGAGGTCAGTGTACATTTGATCGAGAGGCTGAGTGAGGGTTTCTTCGGTCTCTTTCAAGACATTTTGTATGTTGAGGTCTTTTTTCATGTCTTCACCTGACTTACGAATTTCTTGTTGTAATTCATTAGAGGCGTTTCTGATTTGATAAAGCGCCTGCCCCAATGATTTGGCAATACCAGGAACACTTTTCGAACCGAAAAACAGCAAAACCACTAAAACAATGACCATGACCTCAGAGCCTGCTACATCGCTTAAAAAAAGTGGAATAGTCATCATGACAGCAAAACTACAAAGAAAAGCTTTATGATTGCTGCATTTTAGCGATGATTGCAGAAGTAATACTCAGTGGCATAAAAGGCATTAAAACACGGATCAAAAAGGCAAACTTTAATTCAGAGATAAAAATGGTTTTACCTTTTTCCATGGCCACGTAAGCTTTGAGTGCTGTTTTTTGCGCGCTTGCAGCGCCGTCGAACATTTGAGAGCCACCAAAACCTGCCACTTGTGCAAATTCAGTAGCCACAGGCCCCGGACATAGTGCTGTAACAGTAACGCCCGAGCCTTTAAGCTCATGAGCCAAGCCTTTGGTATGGGACACCACAAAGGCTTTGGTTGCAAAATAAGTGTTTTGATAAGGTCCGGGTAAAAAACCTGCCGTACTTGCCGTTTGTAAAATTTTTCCTTTACCTCGGGCCTTCATGTCTTTTCCGAAAAGATGCGTCAACTTCAGTAAGGTCATGACATTCAAGCGCACCATTACGACGTCATCTTCGAGTTCGCGGTCTAAAAAAGCACCTTTACCTCCAAAGCCCGCATTGTTAAACAGGTATTCGACCTCCCAACCATTTTGTACGACTTCATCATATAATTCTTGTGAAGACCCAACTACACTGAGGTCTTTTTGAATAACCTGTACTTCAACGTTGTGCTTCTTGACGAGCTCTTCTTTCAATTCTTGTAATAATTCCTTTCTACGGGCAACCAAAATTAAATCTCGACCTTTGGCGGCATGAATTCTGGCAAGTTCTTTTCCGATTCCGGACGACGCGCCGGTGATGAGTGCTGTATTTTTCATAGGTTCAAAACGATATACAAAGGGGATTGTTTAGATTTTTTCAAGAATGGATTGGTATTCGCCTGCTGAAACTACCAAATACGGATCTTGCTGCTGTAACATGTCCTGAAGCAGCATTTTATCTGGATATTGCGCTACTTTGAATTCGTATTTGAGCCATTTGCTCCCGACTTGTTGCAATTCAGTAAATTCATTCGCAGCATCGATGCGGTAGTAAGACCTGCCATTCTTTAGCTTTCTAAACTGCGGAAATTCCATATTGATTGTATCTTCGTACAAAGTTAGCACAAACCCGAAATGAACCACCTTTCAGCCAACGATAAAGCGCTTTTAGAACTTGCCAAAACCAATTTCAAGGTAAATAAGCAATTACTCGGAAAATGGAACAAACAAAAACCCAAAGACCTCGACCAACGTTTTCACGACGCGCATCAAAAAGAGTTTGCCAAACGCGATTGCCTATCTTGTGCCAATTGCTGCAAAACCACCAGCCCTATTTTCAGACAACCCGACATCCGAAGAATGGCTAAAGCGCTCAAGATGAAAGAAAGCCAATTGATTGACCGCTATTTAAAAATCGATGAAGACCAAGATTATGTCCTTCAAAAGTCGCCTTGCTTTAACCTCTTAGACGACAACACTTGCGCTGTTTACGAAGACCGCCCCCTCGCCTGTCGCGAGTATCCACACACTGATCGCAAGCACATGTATCAAATCATGGATTTAACAGCCCAAAACACACTTATTTGCCCCGCAGTTGCAACTATCGTAGATAAAATTCTTCTTGGCAAGAATTCCTGAAAAAAACCTAAATTTGCGCATCAATCAAAGCCCTATGGAACAGCCACAAGCGTACATCCCACAACATAAAATCAGAATCGTCACAGCCGCATCTCTTTTCGATGGCCACGATGCCGCCATCAATATCATGCGCCGCATCATCCAGGCGACGGGTTGTGAAGTCATTCACCTCGGCCACGATCGTTCGGTTGAAGAAGTGGTAGATTGCGCCATCCAAGAAGACGCACAAGCCATTGCCATGACCTCATACCAAGGTGGGCACATGGAATATTTCAAATACATGTACGACTTGCTCCAAGAAAAAGGAGCGCCACACATCAAAATATTTGGCGGTGGCGGTGGCACCATTTTACCTTCTGAAATTGCAGAACTCCAGCAGTATGGTATTACCCGCATCTATCACCCAGACGACGGTCGTGCTATGGGGCTTCAGGGCATGATCAACGACCTCATCCAAAAGTGCGATTTTGCAGTTGGGGAACCCAAAAACGAAAGCAACGAAGCAGTCTTAGCCGCAATTCAACAAAAAAGTGTTCCTTACTTAGCACATTGCATCAGCGCTGCCGAAAATTACCCGCAAGAAAACCAAGACTTATTAAATGCCCTGCGCAAAGCTGGAGCTGAGCACGCAGTACCTGTGCTCGGAATTACCGGAACAGGCGGCGCCGGAAAATCATCGTTAGTCGATGAATTGGTCCGACGTTTCTTGATCGACTTCCCAGAAAAAGAAATTGCCGTCGTATCTGTCGACCCTTCTAAAAGAAAAACAGGTGGTGCCCTACTCGGTGACCGCATCCGCATGAATTCCATTAAAAATCCGAGGGTTTATATGCGCTCTTTGGCAACGCGCCAATCAAACTTAGCTTTGTCTAAACACGTTGCAGAAGCCATCTCGATTTTAAAAGCTGCTTCCTACGACCTTATTATCCTGGAAACTTCAGGCATCGGGCAATCCGACACCGAAATTCTGGATCATTCAGATGTTTCGTTATATGTGATGACGCCGGAATATGGTGCAGCCACGCAGCTTGAAAAAATTGACATGCTCGACTTCGCCGACGTCATTGCCCTCAATAAATTTGACAAACGGGGTGCGCTAGACGCCCTGCGCGACGTCCGCAAGCAATACCAACGCAATCACAATCTTTGGGATGCACCCGTAGACGACATGCCTGTTTATGGCACCATTGCTTCACAGTTCAATGACCCCGGCATGAATACTTTGTATAAAGTACTCATGGATAAAATAGTCAGCAAAACCGGTAGCAGCTTGGTTTCTACTTTTGAGATTACCCGCGAAATGTCTGAAAAGATTTTTGTGATCCCACCAGACAGAACGCGCTACCTTTCTGAAATTTCAGAGAACAACCGCGCCTACGACAAATGGGTAAGTCAGCAAGTTCAAGTAGCAGAAAAGCTCTATGGTTACCAGACGTCAATCGCTGCGCTTAGCGCCTCACAACTCGAAGACAAAGACCGCTTGATCAAATCTTTGCAAGAAGCTTTCGAACAAGAGAAATTGAATTTTGACCCGAAAAATTGGGAAATCATTCAAAATTGGGACGCCAAAAAACAAGCATTCAAAAACCCTGAATACCAATTCAAAGTTAGAGATAAGGTCTTGAGTATTCAAACACATACTGAATCGCTGTCACACCTTCAAATTCCTAAAGTTGCCACGCCTAACTACCGCAGTTGGGGTGACATCCTCCATTGGGTTCTCCAAGAAAATGTACCAGGTGAATTTCCTTACACTTCGGGGCTTTTCCCTTTCAAACGCGAAGGCGAAGACCCTACGCGCATGTTTGCAGGTGAAGGCGGCCCAGAAAGAACCAACAAGCGCTTCCATTATGTCTCACTAGGCATGCCTGCCAAGCGCTTGTCTACGGCTTTTGACTCCGTTACACTTTATGGCAATGACCCTGATTTACGCCCAGATATCTATGGAAAAATCGGAAACTCTGGGGTCTCTATTTGCTGCCTCGACGACGCTAAAAAACTCTACTCAGGCTTTGATCTAAGCCATGCCGCTACATCGGTGTCCATGACAATCAACGGCCCAGCACCGATGCTGTTGGCTTATTTCATGAACGCAGCCATCGATCAAAATTGCGAAAAATACATTAAGGCAAATGGTCTTGAAGCTGAAGTAGAAGCTAAAATTGCTGCCATTTATAAGGAGAAGGGCTGCGCGCGCCCAGCTTACCAAGGCGAATTACCCGAAGGCAATGACGGCCTTGGCCTCATGCTGCTTGGTGTTACCGGTGATCAAGTATTGCCTGCAGACATCTATACCCAAATCAAAGCTGACACACTCAAGCAAGTCAGAGGGACGGTTCAAGCCGACATCTTAAAAGAAGATCAAGCACAAAACACTTGTATCTTCTCCACTGAGTTCGCGTTGCGCCTCATGGGCGACGTTCAGGAGTATTTTATTGCCAACAGTGTACGCAATTTCTATTCGGTTTCTATTTCAGGATACCACATTGCCGAAGCCGGCGCCAACCCAATTACCCAATTGGCCTTTACTTTGGCCAATGGCTTTACTTACGTAGAGTATTACCTGAGTCGAGGTATGGACATCAATGAATTTGGTCCAAACTTGTCTTTCTTTTTCTCGAATGGCATTGACCCAGAATATGCGGTCATTGGTCGTGTAGCTCGCCGCGTTTGGGCCAAAGCGCTCGCTAAGAAATACGGAGCCAACGCACGTGCGCAAATGTTGAAATACCACATTCAAACGTCGGGCCGTTCCTTACATGCCCAAGAAATCGACTTCAACGATATCCGCACAACCCTTCAAGCGCTCTACGCTATCTACGACAACTGTAATTCTTTGCACACCAATGCATACGACGAAGCCATCACCACGCCAACCGAAGAATCTGTGCGCAGAGCGATGGCCATTCAGTTGATCATCAACCGAGAGTTAGGTTTGGCTAAAAATGAAAACCCATTACAAGGATCTTTCATCATAGAAGAGCTCACCGATTTAGTGGAAGAAGCCGTGCTGACCGAATTTGACCGCATTACAGAACGTGGCGGTGTTTTAGGCGCCATGGAAACCATGTATCAGCGCTCAAAAATTCAAGAAGAATCTTTGCACTACGAAATGCTGAAGCATACTGGTGAGTTCCCGATCATTGGTGTCAATACTTTCTTGAGTTCAAAAGGTTCTCCGACTATCTTACCTAAAGAAGTGATTAGAGCCACAGAAACTGAAAAACAGTACCAAATCAATATGTTGCAGCACTTGCATCAAGCCCAACAAGATAAAGCGCAAGAAGGCATCCGTAAGGTTCAAGACGCCGCCATTCGCAACAAAAATATCTTTGCAGAATTGATGGAAACCTGCAAAGTAGCCTCGTTAGGTCAGGTCACCAAAGCGCTCTTTGAGGTTGGTGGCCAGTACCGCAGAAATATGTAAGCATGGACAAGTCGCTCCTTTCTCAGTTTGAGCACCAAATTGCGCTCAAGAAACAACATTTTTCCTCGGAGAACAGAAAGGTGCTAGTAGCAGCTTTGCAAGCGCAATATAAAGCGCTAAACACCTCAGACAAAGTGGTGCAAAATCTCAATGCGCTCAATTTAGAAAATACGTTTACCGTTACCACAGGTCATCAGCTTTGTTTAATGACAGGCCCCTTGTATTTCATCTACAAGATTTTGCACGTCATTAAACTGACTGAAGAACTAACGCAAGCATTTCCCGCGCAAAATTTCGTGCCTATTTATTGGATGGCCTCTGAAGACCACGACTTCGAGGAAATCAAGAGCTTTTTGCTATTTGGTCAAAAATGGAGTTGGGAAAGCGCCCAAAAAGGAGCAGTAGGCCATTTTCAGACCTCAGAACTCACCCCTTTATTGACGCAATTGAGCGAGAAATTTCAAAATCATCCCGATAGTGAGATTCATCGTTTATTAGAAAAGTTAAAAATAGCTCCTTACGCAAAGGGCTTTTTTAAATTCATCAATGACCTCTTCTCGTCTTACGGACTCGTCATTATCGATGCAGACCAAGCAGTACTCAAAGAAAGTGCTTGGCCCATTTGGGAAAAAGATTTGTACACCACCGACATCCATCATGCCGTTGTAGAACAAACCAAAGCACTTCAAGAACAAGGCCTTAATACCCCAATTGAAAGTAAAGCATCGAATCTTTTTTTACTCGACACTCAGAAAAGAGAACGGATACAAAAAACAGATCCATTTGCATACAACAAGGCAAACAGTGCCCAACTTTCTCCAAATGTCGTACTCAGGCCACTTTATCAAGAGTGGATTTTACCCAATCTTGCCTATGTAGGTGGGCCAAGTGAAATTGCCTACTGGCAACAACTGCCATTAGCATTTGCCTGTCTAGATCTTCCTTTTCCTTTGACCATCCATCGTGCAGGAGGCATCTTACTTCAAGAAAAAGATATTGAAGTCATCCAAAACTTGGATTTTGAAAAGCAAGACTTTTTATCGGATAAAGTTCTATTGAAAGAACGTTACCTCAAACAAGTTGGAGATCAAGCACCGAATTATATTCAACTAAATGAATTTTGGCGTGAATACAGGGCCTCTTTTCTAAAAATTGCGGCGGAAGAATTACCTCAAGAACAACGCATGGTTGAAGCCGAATTGACCCGCTTACACAAGCAAATTGAGGCGTTAGAAGAAAAATTTGAAAAAACGCGCAAAGCTAAATACGACAAAGTACTCAAGCAAATTGAGCAGCTTTCAGAAAAAATCCAACCCAAAGGGCAACTCCAAGAGCGCACCATGAATATTCTGAATTTTTGCCCAGATGGTCAACTGAGCCCTAGAATCGCTGCTATTTATGAGCAAATGCAACTTGATGCCGAAGAAAAACAATGGTTTGTGTTGCCATAATCTAAAAATCACGACCTTTGTGTCAAATGGACAATATGCTACAAAA
>CAYPVA010000006.1:0-25846 GCA_964414045.1 uncultured Lishizhenia sp.
ACGCCAAAAATGATTGTTGTCATTGCGTTCCCAAGTTGTGGATACCCAAGATCCTACTTTTTCAATGCAATGTCCATTCACGTCTATCAATAGGCTGGTTTCAGGCCCACCTTCTAAATAGATGGCGTCGTGTAAACCATAAGGCATTTGAGTCATGAAGCCGATCATTTGGTTGTGTGTGTAAGGAGAGCGTGTAAAGATCAAGTAAAACCAACCCTTTTCATCCTCTGCAGCAATAAGCATACTGCAAGACTGCACCTTTTTTTGCCAGTTCATAGCGTTGCCATTGCAATCAATCATTCTTAAACCTTGAGCAAAACCTGAAAAGTTTTGCTGTTCTTGTTCCCAGTTGGCGCAAGTTAGATCTAGTACTTCTATGTTCGAGCGCTGGCTATTTGGCTTGGGGCCAAGGGCTAACATCAAATTGAAATTTTCGAGCAATTTCCCGTTGTTGAGATGAGCACCGCTCTTCAAATAGGCCCTGCTTTGCAGCGGTCTGGCTAAGTTATACATACCGGCATTGAAGGCCACTAATAAATCGAAGGTATCGGCCCATGTATGTAAATCTCGAGGAACTGAATCATATTGTGTAGCAGTATAGAGGTCAAAATGAAAGTGTTGTGGGTCCATTCTGAGTATCGAAATTTTAGAGTCGCCGATAAAAGACTTTTTAGGCGCGTCAATCTCTCGGTATTCCATCCCTTTGGTGAGCTCAACCCACTGAGAATAATCAGGAGTTGGCTTTTCGTTTTCCTGCTGGCTGTAAGAACAAGCGCTGAAGAGCAATAAAATTCCAGAAAAACATATAAAACGCGACATAAATAAGGATAAGAAGTTCTAACAAAGATAAAGATTTTGCCTGCTCGAATTTCAGTATCTTTAACCCATCGATTTATCAAACTCAATGAGAACTCTTTTTCTATTTTTATTGATTTCATTCTTGGGCCAAGCGCAAGAAGTTTCTAAGAAGAACATCCGTCAAGCGAAGCATTACACGACAAATGCCATCGCTATTTTTAACGACGGGCAAAGCGTCAACGCCTACATGATGCTCAGTCAAGCCTATACCCTCGATTCAAATAATAGTCAAACACTTTATTGGTTAGCCGTAACAGAATTTGACCTTCGTGCCTACCGCGACGCAAAAATGCATGTAGACAAGTCTATTGCTCTAGACGGTGCTAAAACCAACTTGGATCAACACACTTTGGCTGCGCAAGTCAATATTGCGCTAGGGCTGCACAGTTTTGCCTTCGATCATTTAAACGCGGCAAAAAAGTTGCTCAAAAATGAAAAAGATTTTGAACTCCTTGGTTTGGCTGCTTTGCAGCAACAATGCGATTTCGCAATTTACGCGTTCAAAGGTGATTCGCTCCAAAGTAACAAACGAGCTTTGCTTGGCGCCAACCTGAATACTAAATATGATGAATATGGCCCACTGATGCATCCAACGAATGGTCATCTTTATTTTACGTCTAGAAATCCGGATACCAAAGGAGCCAATCTCAACCCCGATGACCAACGTTATTTTGAAGATATTTACGAAGCGCAGCCAGATCCCAACAACGCGGGCAACTGGGAGAAATTATTTGAGCATTATGAACTCATGAACACCCAAGGTTTTGATGCACTTTCATACATTTCAACTGATGGCCTCAGTGCACTTGGCACCGTGAATACTACCGCTTCGGTAGAACAAAACACAGAGAGCTCAGATGTTTTTGAACTCAGTACAGAAAAACCAGGTTCTTGGGACGACAAACAAATCATCCGAAACATTCCAGGATTGAACTCAAGTTTTTTTGAGGGTGCGGCCACGCGTACTGATACCATTTGGCTCGAAAACGGCGATTTCTTTCAAGAGGTCTACTTCGTCTCGGACCGCCAGGCTGAAAAATATGCCACCGAAATTTTCGTCATTAAAAATAACAACGGCGTTTGGGAAGAAACCGCACGGGCACTCCCGCAAGGGATCAATACGGAAGGAAGAGAAACGACACCATTCGTAAGCTCCGATGGGCAATGGCTCGTATTTGCCTCTGATACACACCCAGGAATGGGCGGCTACGACCTCTTTTATTGCCACCGCGAAGGCGAAAACTGGTCTGCTCCACAAAACCTAGGTGTTCAAATCAATAGCTCCTTAGACGACACGCATTTTCAACATTACCCAAAGCTCAACAAGATTGTTTGGGCCAGCGTTAGTGAACTCGATGGTGTGTTTAGCTATAATTTATTTGAAAGCAACCAAACAGTGCTACCTGCCGTATTTTTTGCTCCAAAATCTGAATAGTGCCGCGTTATTTCATTTCCTTAGCTTATGATGGTAGTGCTTACCACGGCTGGCAAATACAGCCGAATGCAGCCAGTGTACAACAAGAAATTGAAACTGCACTTTCTAAGCTTCATGGCAATCAAGCCATTGAAGTTGTCGGATGCGGCAGAACCGATGCCGGTGTGCATGCCCAACAATATTTCCTGCATACCGATCTTCCCGTTCAATGGGATCCTCAACAATTGGTGTTCAAACTCAATCGCATGACACCACCAGACATCGCATTTTTTCAGGCTTGGGAAACCCCAACTGATCTCCATGCGCGTTTTGATGCCAGCCAGCGCACCTATCGTTACTTCATACATCACCACAAGGATCCATTTAAAAATAGCACGAGTTGGCATCATCAAACCAGCTTGGACGTGAAAGCCATGAACGAAGCTGCAAAGCATCTTCTTGGCCAACAAGACTTTGGTTCTTTTGCCAAGCTGCATACTGATGTCAAAACCAATATTTGCGAAGTTCATGCCGCGCAATGGCAGGTGTCTGAAAATGGACTCTATTTTGAAATTACAGCCAACAGATTTCTGCGCAATATGGTGCGCGCGATTGTCGGCACCCTTGTAGAAGTTGGTTTGGGAAAATTAGATCCGACTGATTTAGTTGAAATTATCAAGGCTAAAGACCGTGGAGTGGCAGCAGTTTCGGCTCCTGCACAAGGTTTATTTCTTTGGAAAATCAGCTATGACAAAGCACCAGAACTCAGCTAGTTGGGCTGGTTCATTTCCCATTCTCTGTAAAGGTCAAAATAACTTTTAGTTTCAAGAATGATGGCACCGCCAAGTGTGTCGCCATACTTCGCTGGCAAGCCACCGGTATAAACAGTTATCCTGCCTATGGCACTACTCGGCACATTGAAAACCTCATTGGATTTAATCCCATCAAGCATATAAATCATGTCGCCCTTTCTTGCTCCTCGGAACATGAGGCCACCATCTTCATCTTTTTTAATATCAGAATTAGAATTTGCGACCATATCAATAACACTAAATTTATCAGCTCGGTACTTGATTTGCTTGGAGCTAATGGTCATCATAGGGACTTCACTGATCTGAATGCGGGCCTTTTCATAGCGTCCCCCACCTACTCGGATGGCATCCGTTTGCTGAACTTTGGATTGAAAATAAATGGTTCCTGCATTTCCGTAGGCATCGATGAGTACTTCGACGGTTACCTTTTCAGTACTGTCTTTTTGATAATACCCTGCTACCTGATAAGTACCTGCCGGAACCCCCACAATACGAAAACGACCCTCTTCATTTGATAGCGCCAGATAAACGTGTCCGTTTTCTCGGATCATGGCTTTTGCACCAGCAATTGGCTGTTGGGTTGCAAAATTGACAAAAGTACCGATGACGTCACCAGTTCCAGTTTGGGCAACTGTGTTTATCGCTGCTACGAGCGTCCACACGAAAAATAAGTTTTTCATAAGCATGTTTTTATGGAAGATGCCTATGCCTCACTTATTCCATAAAATTAGTCTGCGATTGTTGCGCTTGAGGTAGGGATTTCTCTGTCAACTTTCTTGAACAAGCCCTGAAGTACTTTTCCTGGACCAACCTCAATTACCTCTGTACAGCCATCTGCTAACATATTTTGCATGATTTGAGTCCAACGTACGGGACCAGTAAGTTGGGTGACCAAATTAGCTTTAATTTGGGCCGGATCAGTTACTGCTTTGGCATTCACATTTTGATAAACTGGGCAACTTGGTGTAGAAAAATGCGTCGCTTCGATGGCTGCAGCTAATTGCTCGCGGGCAGGCTCCATGAGCGGTGAATGAAATGCTCCACCAACTTGTAAAACAAGTGCGCGCTTTGCGCCAGCCTCAGTAAGTGCCGCACAAGCAGCTTCAACGGCGCTGATACTCCCTGATATAACGAGCTGACCTGGGCAGTTGTAATTGGCTGCAACTACTACCCCGTCTGTCTCAGCGCAAATGCGTTCCACAACTTCATCTTCCAGACCAAGAATTGCTGCCATAGTTGAAGGCTCAAGTTCGCAAGCTTTTTGCATGGCTGCCGCGCGTTGGGCTACCAAGCGAAGTCCGTCTTCAAAAGAAAGGGTCTTGTTGGCAACAAGTGCTGAGAACTCTCCTAAAGAGTGTCCTGCTACCATATCAGGTTTGAAAGATTCGCCCAAGCAAGCCGCTAGAATGGTACTATGCAAAAAGATAGCTGGTTGGGTAACATTGGTTTGTTTGAGTGCTTCTTCTGATCCTTCAAACATAATTTGTTGGATATCAAAGCCAAGTATGTCGTTTGCTTTTGCAAATAAGTTGCGTGCAAGTTCAGATTGTTCGTAGAGGTCTTTGCCCATTCCTGTAAATTGAGCTCCTTGACCAGGGAATACATATGCTTTCATGCGTCAAATTTGGGGGTAAAATTAATAAAACCCAGCAATTAGAGTTGCCCTTCGGAATGATACTTCCCATTTTTGAAAATGCGGACCTTTTGCAAAATACCATCTTGGTCGTAGTCATAGACCTTGCCGTCAAACAATTGGCCATTTTTAAATTCGCCATCCATCCAAATTTCATCGTTGGCATTATACACTTTGTTGTAGCCATTTGGGACGAAACGCAGACCTTTCATTTTAGGATTGGTCAAATGCGGTGGATAAATTGCAGCATCTGGCGCTTGGGCCACTTGCGGTGGGGTGTGTACTTGTTTTGGGCTTGCCTTTTGAGTTGCTCCAATTTTACCTGAGTCATCTATTTGAAAGGAACTCAATAATTGTCCTTGTTGGTCATAGCGCGCCACTTTTCCACGGACTTCACCAGCCTTTACCGTATAGCTGAGTGCCAGCCTACCGTTGGGATGATAATATTGCACAAGCCCGCTTTCTTGCCCCTCATTATTGAAATTGGCTTTGTAAGCCAACTGACCATTATCGTGGTACTTGACAAGCAGTCCTTTGTAGCCGTTTTTTCCGAAAGTTCCTTGCTCGGCAATTTTGCCATTCGCGTGGTAACGGGTATACTGACCTTCAGGTCGATTATCTGTGTAATTACCTTTGAGCTTAGGCGTTTTACCGTCCTTGTAATATTTGATCCATTGGCCTTGTTTGCGGCCATTGACGTAATATCCCTCCTCGACTTTTGTGTCTTTAGAAACGCCTGTTTGGGGTAAATCTTTACCCGTAAACACCCATTTTCCTTCGCGTTTGCCCGCGGAATTGCGCTTATTTTGAGCGTAGCATTGTACACTTAAAAAAAGGCATAAAAGACAGCTGATTGTACGTAAAATCACAACGCCAATTTACGAATTTTGGCTAACTTTGGTTTTCTATGCAAAGCATCGATCCAAAAGAATTACCAATCCCGCGTCTGCACCAACTTTTATTAGGTGCTATTGGCCCGCGCCCTATCGCATTTGCGTCCACTATTGACGCCAATGGCCAGCACAATTTAGCACCCTTTAGTTTTTTCAATGTCTTTAGTGCTAATCCACCAATTTTGGTGTTTTCACCTGCTAGGTCTGGCCGCACTGGGCAAAGCAAAGACACCTACAATAACGTAAAGGTTGTGCCTGAAGTAGTGATCAACGTGGTCAATTACAATATGGTACATCAAATGAGTTTGGCGAGCTCTCCATATGCCCCTGAAGTAGATGAATTTATAAAAGCTGGTTTTACTGCTTTGCCCTCAGAGAAAATCAAACCACTCAGAGTAGCCGAAGCACCTGTTCAGTTTGAATGCAAAGTCAATGAAATCATTGAACTTGGGCAAGAGGGCGGTGCCGGCAACCTTATCATTTGCGAGGTTGTCCAGATTCACCTCGACCCGAACATCCTCAATGAACAAGGTCTCATCGATCAGCACAAAATAGATCTCGTTGCGCGCATGGGCGGAGACTGGTATTGCCGCGCAGATCAAAACGCTATGTTCGAGATCAAAAAACCTATCACTACTTGCGGTATTGGCTACGATGCATTGCCGGCCGATATCAAAAACAGCACTATATTGAGCGCCAACGACCTCGGACAGTTAGCCGGCATTGAAGCGCTCCCCAATGAAACCGATGTCAATGAATACAAACTCATTGAATTGGCACCACTTTTCCTTGAGCTCGAAGACGACGCCCCTGCGCTTGAATGCGCCTTGCACCAAAGAGCCAAAGAACTCCTCTCACAAAACGAATTAGAAGCCGCTTGGCTTACACTATTATCTTTTAACAACTAACAAACAACCAATTCCATGTTCAAATTTACCGGAACCATCAAAGTCATCCAAGACACACAAAAAATCTCAGATAAATTCCAAAAGCGCGAGTTTGTAGTCACTGACACTACTTCAATGTACCCACAAGACATCCTATTTCAGGCTACACAAGATAAATGCAATATCCTCGATCAATTTCATGTGAACGATAACGTAGAGGTATCCTTTAACTTGCGTGGACGCGAATGGACTTCACCACAAGGAGAAGTTAAATATTTTAACACCATTGAAGCTTGGCGCATCGAAAAACAAGGTCAAAGCCAAGGAATGGGTATGCCAAGTTCAGGGCCTTCAGCTATGTCACTAGACGCAGATCCACTTCCAGGAACAAGTGCGGCTAGCTCTGAAGATGACGACGATCTTCCGTTCTAATCAAGCAATTTAGAAAATACCCAAAGCAAGGGTTACACCCACTAAAATACTCACGAGCTTCAACAAATTAAACTTATGGTTTTCGGTGGTTTCAAAAATAATGGTGGTTGAGATATGCAAAAACATACCAACCACCACTGCTAAAATCATATTCACATTCAGGCCTAGTTGTTCGGTCGTGACTCCTAAACCTAAAAACACCCCAACAGGTGTCATCAGACCAAATGCAATCAAAATTGCCCAGGCCTTTTTTCTGGACAAACGCGTAGCCAACAATAAAGTCATCAGTGCAATAGCCACAGGGATTTGATGAAATACAATTCCCCAAAAGAAGCTACCATTCCAAGGCAAAAAATTACCCGCTGCATCAATTCCTGGAATGAGCATATTTCCGAGCGGAATACCTTCCAACACAGAATGAACAGACAACGAAATAAAAAGCGTCCAGGGCATCGCCTGGCCTTTGTGTACGTGCACGTGTCCGTGTTCAATACCCCCAGAAAAATACTCCAAAACTAATTGAACCAAAAAACCTAATAAAATAAATATCCCCACTTGAAAAACAGGCAACGATCCATGGGCATGCTGTTCATGACCTTCATGTGCGCCATAAAGTTCTGGCAATAAATGTTGAAAAATGACAGCCAACAAAAAACCACCACTAAAGGCCAGCGCCAATTTGATGTATTGGTTTTTGTTCGTCGCGTTGAAATAACTTACGACGGTGCCACCCAAAACGACTGACAAAATTAACAGGAGTTCGATGACGTAAAAATTCATGGTTTCTTTTTAGCTATGAGAATAAGTCGCTCGCTTGAGGCGGCATCAAAAGTATCTAAATTATAAGAGCCAAGTGTTTCTATAAGCTCAAAATGTGGAGCAAGAAGTACTTGAAAATCAGTGCTGCCAAGCGCTTGCACACGCTCTGTGAAAGGGCCTATTGGCGCGTCAAATTTGGGGTCATGGATGGTGATTTCTTTATAAATATGACCTTCTGTTGCCCATCTTTTTATGTCAAAACGTATGTTGCCGCGATTCACGGTCTCGGTCGCAACTAAGTTACTGATCACTTTTTGAGCATTTAGAAAGTCAATGACCAACAACCCATTTGGTTCGAGCATATCTGAAATAGACTGGCAAACTTGCTGATTAGCAGCGAGGTCATCAAAATATCCAAAACTCGTAAACAAATTAAAAATAGCCCCAAAGCGTTTATTGGGTATGGCCTCACGCATATCGTGAACCAAAAATTGAAGATTATTAAGTGCCAATACAGACTGAGCTTCTTTGGCTAATTGAATGCTATTGGGAGCTAAATCAGCTCCTGTCACTTGATAACCAAGTTTTGCGAGTGTGATGGAATGACGCCCTTTTCCGCAAGCAAGATCGAGGACTGCTGTCTGAGGTGCAAGTTGGAGGTGCGCACAAAGTTTTTCAATGAAAACTTTAGCTTCTTCGTCATTGCGGTTTTGATATAACAAGTGATAATAGGGTGAATCAAACCACTCTGCAAACCATTCTTTCTTTGGCATAGTGCAAATTTACAACTTTCTTTTCCTAATTTCGAGGGATGTTAAGGATCGGTCTTACAGGTGGAATAGGCTCGGGTAAAAGCTTGGTGGCTTCTGTTTTGGAACAGATGGGCTATCCCGTTTTTTACTCGGACCGCGAAGCGAAAGCATTATATGATACACATCAGGTTTTAAAAACCGAATTAATTGCGCTCATTGGCGCTGAGCTCTACAACCCAACCGGTTTCAAAAAAGACATATTGATTCAGGCAATTTTTGAAAATCCAGCATTAAAAGAAAAGATTGAAAGTCTCGTACATCCAAAGGTAAGGGCTGTATTTGAGCAGTGGGCAGCCCAACAAAGTACCGAACTCGTTTTCAATGAGGCGGCTATATTATTTGAAACCGGAGCCTATTTGCAATTTGATGCGACTATTTTAGTAAGCGCTCCAGTTGAATTGCGACTTCAAAGAGTTGTTTCAAGGGACGGCCTTTCTATCCAAGAAATAGAAAAACGGATACAGACACAATGGCCCGATGAACAAAAAAAGTTACTGGCTGATTTTATTATTGAAAATGATGGCAGGGCAATTCTCAAACAAATTGAAAATATCCTACAAAGTCTTTTGAAAAATAGCAATTGACCCGATCAGAGAAGGCATGAGAAATGAATTAATACACCATCTGAATGAAAATGCTTTTGTTTTGCTGTAAATGAATAGCGCAGTCATCAAAAGAAGGCACGGTTAATTTTGGCCTTAGGTTATTCGAGAAAGCATATGCTTCTGTTGGAATCCCGAAGAAATTTTTATCGCAAATCTTATTTTGGTTTTCGTCATGATAGACCACAACGGCATATTTACCAGGTTCAAGATCCGAGAACACAAAACTCACCTCTCCTTTTTGGGCGTTAACTCTTGCCAACCGATGTGTTTTGCCAGCCTGCGTAAATACATCTGGATTCTTGTATAATGCAAATTCTATCAGGCCTTTATTGTTGTTTATTCCCTTGACGCTCACCCGTAAATCGTGTTTCTCAGCTTGAAATAGCGTGACGAGCAAAAAAGTAAAAAGCCAATATAATTTCATTTAAATATCAATCTGATAAACGAATATTGAGACCAATATTGAATTGTAGATTTTTCAGGGCCAAACTTTCTTTATTGAATAGTTGCTGCCATTCATTGAATGCACCTACCTCTACGCCATTACTGAGGTCTCGAAAACCTCTATAAGCCGAGGCACGAATTCCGATTCTCTTGACAGGATTCCATTGTAGATAGGCAAAATAACCCATGTCGAGTTTGGCTTGAGTATGTTCCCCAACTTCGGTACTTAATAAAATTGGTGCTGCAGCTCCGGGATAATAAGCATAGAAGTCTTTTTGCATCTGACCCTGAACGCGGTAACGGTATTGTAAACCACCACCGGCATGTACACTCAGTACTTTTAAGTCAAGGCCAATAGGCAAAGTCAGGAGTTCACCTGTAGCAACCTTATTGCAAAGTAATAAATAAGAAAGCCCGTCTGAATCTGTGGCCCATTCTGTTGATTGGTATGCTAAATTTTGATGCGCATATCCTAAACCACTGTAAAGCGTCATTACCTTTAATAAGGTATAACCTACTTGTGCTTCACCACCGGCAGTTGCCCTCCAAAAAGACTGGGGGTCAAAGGGTTGCTGACTGAGCGCATAGACTTCCTGAAATTCTTGTTTGTTTGCGCCAATTTCTGCCTGTAGGTACCAGCGCCATTGGGCGCTGCTACCAAAACAGAGCAATGAAAAAAAGATGAAAAGACCGTGTCTCAACATGGATTAACCAAGAAATGGGTAACGGTAATCTGTTGGCGGGACAAATGTTTCTTTGATAGTGCGCGCAGAAACCCAACGCAATAGGTTCATGGCAGCACCCGCTTTATCATTGGTACCCGAACCGCGAGCACCTCCGAAAGGTTGTTGTCCGACCACTGCGCCTGTTGGTTTGTCGTTAATGTAGAAATTACCTGCCGCATTGGCCAATTTTGTGGTTGCCAATTGAATGGCGTAACGATCCGTGGAGATAATTGAACCCGTTAAGGCATATTCAGAAGTTTGATCGAGTATTTCCAGTGTTGCCTCAAATTGCGCATCTGGATAAACATAGATGGATAAAACTGGGCCAAAAATTTCCTCAACCATGGTACGGAATTTCGGATTTGTTGTGACAACTGTGGTCGGTTCAATAAAGTACCCTTTGGATTTGTCGTAGTTTCCGCCGGTAATGATTTGTGCGTCAGGTTGTGCTTTGGCGTAATCTATATAGGCTGCAATTTTATCAAAGGCGCGTTCGTCAATGACTGCATTGACAAAATTAGCGCTGTCTTCAGGGCTACCTTGCTTGAACGATGAAACTTGCTCTACGAAAATTCTTTTGACCTCAGGCCACAAACTTTCCGGAACATACGCCCTTGACGCTGCCGAACATTTTTGACCTTGGAATTCAAAAGCACCTCTGGATAATGCGGTGGCAACCTCTGCAGCTTTAGCACTTTGGTGTACCATCACGAAGTCTTTTCCGCCCGTTTCACCTACGATGCGCGGATATGTTCTGAATGCATCGATATTAGAGGCAATGTTTTTCCAGAGTTGTCTGAATACAGCTGTTGATCCTGTAAAATGTAGACCTGCGAAATCTGGGTGCTTGAAGATGATGTCACCGGCTGTGGGGCCATCTACGGTAATCATGTTGATGACGCCTGCAGGCAGACCAGCGGCTTCAAATAGCTCCATAATGACTTGAGCTGAATAAACTTGAGTTTCCGCAGGTTTCCAAACGACTACATTTCCCATCATGGCAGGAGCTGCACAAAGATTGGCGGCAATTGAGGTAAAATTGAAAGGGGTAATGGCAAAAACAAAACCTTCTAGCGGGCGGTATTCAAGGCGATTCCACATGCCAGGTAAAGACTCTGGTTGTTCTTTGTAAATCTGGGTCATGTATTGCACATTGAAACGGAAGAAGTCAATGAGCTCGCAAGCCGCATCGATTTCTGCTTGGAATACGTTTTTAGACTGCGCCAACATGGTAGCGGCATTCATGCGGTCTCTGAAAGGACCAGCTAATAGATCTGCTGCACGCAAGAAAACTGCAGCACGCTCCTCCCATGGAAGTGCAGCCCAGGCTGTTTTGGCCGCTAGTGCAGCGGCGATGGCGTCGTGCACATGAGAAGCCTCACCCATACTGAAATGACCCAACACTGCTTGGTGATCATGGGGCATGGTCATGGCCACTTTGTTGGCAGTATGTACTTTTTGAGCACCAATGTACATCGGGACATCGATTGGAGCTTGGTTTTTGAGTTCGTGGTATTTCGCAATGAGCGAAGTGTGTTCAGGCGTGCCTGGAGCATAAGGCCTAACCGGCTCATTTTTAGCTACCGGAACGTTAAAAAATGCGTTTGCCATATAACTTTGATAATAATGATTGTTATTGTTGATTGATTCTACTCGTTATTCATTGAATAAGCCCTACAAATTTACAAAATCTTTGACTGCACCGCGTTACACAGGTTACGCTGCTAATTGAACCAGATATCTCGGATCAACTCTTCGCCGACATGCGCATTGCAACGTGCAATAATAATTTGTTTGCCGTGAAAAAGTTCGTCGCGCATGACACTTGAATCGATAGACAAGTATAGCGTATTATTGACTACTTTAATTTCTTTGGTGCGCTGCGCAACAGCAGGCCCCATGAGCTCGGGCCAGGCTTCAATGAGGTCATAAGATTTCATTTTCTCCTCGAGACCATAAGCTTTCATGATGCCTTTGACTAATTGGCCCAGGGGTTTTTCTTCACCCTGTCTTTTAAAATCGTTGTTCATAGGGTGCTGGCTTGATTTTCTTTGATTTCAATGAGTTGAGTTGCGCCAGGCAATTTACTAAATAAATCGCGCATGCGTACAGGATCTGTATCGGTAATGATTACTTGACCAAAATAATCGGCGCTGACCAACGCAATGAGCCTTTCCACGCGTTGGTGATCGAGTTTATCGAAGATGTCGTCGAGTAACAGAATGGGTTTGATGCCTTTATGGGCCTTGAGCCAATCAAATTGCGCCAAACGCAGGGCAATCACGAATGACTTTTGCTGACCTTGTGAGCCAAATTTCTTGACAGGATGACCTTTGATCGTAAAAAGAAGGTCGTCTTTGTGTATACCTACATTGGTGTACTGCGTAAAGGCATCTTTTTTTGCTGAAGCAGTCAAAAGCTCATCGAATGGGCCATCTGCCAACTGAGAACGGTAACTAAGGTCTACGTCTTCGGCTTGCTGCCCAATTTCTTGATAAAAACGCTTGAAGACCGGGATAAATTCTTCTAAAAATTCTTTGCGCTTGGCGTAAATATAGTTGGCTGCCGGAATAAGTTGTGCATCCCAGATTTCGATGGCGTCTGGGTCAAAAAGCCGGTGTTCGTGCATGTTGCGCAACACGGCATGGCGCTGTTCGAGGACTTTGGCGTAGCGCTGAATTTCTTCGAGGTACTTTTTATCGAGCTGAGACAAAATGCCGTCCATCCATTTGCGGCGCAATTCAGAGCCATCGGCAATGAGGTCACCATCATAGGGTGAAATAAAAACAACGGGCAGTTTGCCGATGTGGTCAGTGAGTTTGTCGTAGGCCTTTTTGTTCCACTTGACTAATTTCTTGACGCCCGCTTTATAGGCGACTTGCACCTCGTGTGTTTTTTCAGGAAACTGCCATTGGCCAGAAATAGAAAAAAAAGGTTGTTCAAAGCGCATGTTTTGACGGTCATTGACATTGAGATAGCTTTTACACATGCTCAGGTAATAAACCGCATCTAAAATATTGGTTTTGCCCGCACCGTTTTGCCCTACAATTCCGTTGATACCGGCCGTGAGCTGTAAATCGAGGTCGGTGTAGTTCTTAAAATTGACTAAATGCAGTGCAGACAAGTACATGAAACAAAGATACGGAATAACTACCTTTGCCTTATGTCGCGTACGCAAATTCTCAATGCTCATTTAGCCTTGCTTTTGGTCAATGTGCTTTATGGTGCCAATCATGTACTTGCAAAAGGTGTAATGCCGCGCTATCTAGACCCCAACACGTTCATTTTATTGCGCGTTTGTGGCGCGACACTTCTATTTTGGCTTTTGCTGAGTTTTCAAAAACGCAAACCCATCGAACGCAAAGACTACTGGCGCTTTGGTGCTGCAGGTTTGTTCGGAGTAGCGGTCAATCAACTCTTTTTCTTTCATGGCCTCAATTTATCTTCTGCATTTAATGCTGGAATCATCATGGCGCTCAACCCTATGATGGTCGTTGTGTTGTCGGCAATTTTGATGAAAGAAAAACTCAAGTTTCAGGGTTACTTTGGTATCGCAATTGGGGCACTTGGCGCCATTTTATTGACCATCAGCTCTGGGAAGTTGCCCGGTTCGTCTTCAGTCGGGGACCTCTACCTACTGATCAATGCGTTCAGTTATGCCCTTTATTTGGTCTTATCCAAACCCTTACTACAAAAGTATTCGCCCATTCAAGTAATTACCTACGTTTTCAGCATCGGGCTACTTTTGCTATTGCTCTTCCCTCCTACCTGGACACAACTCAGCGCCACGCAATTCGATCTGATTCCTGTCCAAGCTTGGTATAAAATCATGTATGTCATCGTGGGGGTGACATTCTTGACCTATTTGCTGACCATATTTGGGCTCAAATATGTAAGTGCAACTATTTCTAGCGCTTATATTTATACGCAACCCGTCATGGTAGCGTTGTTCACCTTTTTATTTGCCTACATTGGTTGGGCTGATGATTTTTCCAATACAATTACCGGCGAGCGCATCTTGTATATGTTGCTTATTTTTACCGGAGTATACCTTGTTTCTTTACGTAAACCACGACCATGAAAAACCTTGCTTTACTTATCATTGTTTTTACAAATTATTCAAATCTATTTGCCCAACTCCCGGCGCTAGACCACAAAGCCTATGACCTCTGGAAGCGCGTTGAAAAAGAACAACTTTCTCGTCAAGGAAAGATCATTACTTATGAGCAGACTGTCTTGCGAGGCAATACGGAACTGCACCTTTATTTCAAAGAAACGCAACAACACGATTCCATTATTCGAGCAAAAGATGCCCTCATTGCACCCGATGAAAGCTATATTGCCTATAAAGTTGTACCCGATTACGATTCATTGAGAAAGCTAGAACTCAACAAAGTCGACAAAAAGAAATGGCCCAAAGACTCGCTGTATATCCACAATTTAACTACTGATTCGTTGCTTTCTTTCGCTAAAGTGAAAACTATCCAGCAAGCAGCAGAGGCCCCAGTTTTAGGTTTCCTTCAAGAAGTAACTCCTCCAAAGCCCAACAAATCGGAACCAAAAAAGCTCGATAAGCTGTGTTTTTGGAAAAAACCAATTACAACGCCTGTCAATCCTTTTAAAACAGACGGGCAAAGGCTCATGCTTTACAGCAGCGGTAAAAAAAACATCCCTTTCATCGATAGCATTACTCAGTTTTCACTAAGTCCAGACGGCAAATATGTAGCTGTTCTGAAACACCATAAAGTCAAGCTCGATTCTTCACAAGTTTTAATTTTAAACACCACTGATCTGACGGTTCTGAAGGCTTTTGAGTTTGTCCCTCAGGCCGAGCAACTCACTTGGAATAAGCAAGCAACGCAATTAGCATACCTGTACAGCACAGATACTACCAAGGTTAAAAATTACCAACTGGCACTCTACGATTTGCCAACCCAAGTAAGCGGCAACTTTGGTGATTCTCTCGATTTTGAAAAAACAATGAAAGGCGAATTTCAGCAAGTCGCTACAGGCCGAGCACCCCTATTTAGTGCCAACGGCGCCTATTTATTTTTTGGAGTAGCTGCGCGTCAGACCGAACAAAAAGACACCCTAACGGAAGGCGAAAAAGTTAATCTCGACATCTGGCATTATCAAGATACTAAGCTGCAAGCTCAGCAGCTCTTGCGCAAAAACCAGGACCTGAAAAAAAGCACCCTCTATGTTTATCATTTGAATACGCAACGTCTACAAAAAGTAGGTGCTGATAGTTTAGAATTGCGCCTCGATGAAAATACTAACGGCGCTTATATTTTGGCAAGCAACCCAAATCCATACCTCATCGAAGCACAATGGAAAGCGCCCAACAAAGCCGACTACTACCGCATCAACTTAGAAACAGGCCAAGCAATTTTGATTGGAAAAGGACTGGCTTATACCGGAGATCTGTCTGCCGACGGACGCTTCTTTAGCTTTTATCTTTCTACAGCACAAAAATGGATACTGTTCGATATTGACAAACAAAAACAAACCTGCATGAATTGTAGTCGCAAAGACATTCGCTGGGAGGAAGACCTCAATGGGCAACCCATGGAAGCAGGTCCTGTTGGCTTTATTGGCTATGCTAAAGACTCGAAAGCAGTTTATTTCCAATCAGAGTATGACATTTGGCAATTTGAAACCGAGACCCTCAACCTCAGTAGCCTATCGAAAGAACAAGCTACGAAAGAGAAAATTGAACTGCGCTTTACCCCCTATCAGACTGACTCCGTTTGGACCAATTTAGCGGACGGCTACTTTACAGGCCTACGCAAAGCAAATAAAAATGAACTGCTTTATTTCTATTCAGATCAAGACGGGCTACGCCTACAACTTGAGGTAGCTCAACGCATAGCTGGTCTTCAAAAAGCTGAAAAATCGAATACTTTTCTGCTCCGCAAAATGGACGTACAAACCTACCCCGATCTGTGGTTACATGAAACTAAATTGAATGCCGGGCGTCAAATTTCGGTAGCCAATCCACAACAAAAAAACTACAATTGGGCAAGTGTTGAATTGGTATCGTGGAAAGCCTATGATGGGCAAATGCTACAGGGCTTATTGTACAAACCTGCCAACTACGATGCCACGCAAAAATACCCGTTGTTATTATATTACTATGAACTCAATTCAGACAACCTACACAATTATCAGGCACCAAAACCATCAGCCAGCATCATTAACCCAACGGAATATGCCAGTGGAGGTTATTTAGTTTTTGTACCAGACATCAGGTATGAACCTGGTAAACCTGCAAAAGGTGCCTATAATGCCATCATGAGTGCCACTGATCATTTACTGAAAAATTACCCAATTGATCCGAAAAGAATGGGCTTACAAGGTCAAAGCTGGGGTGGTTACCAAACTGCAATGCTCATTACCATGACTGATCGTTACGCAGCCGCTATGGCCGGAGCACCTGTTGGTAATATGTTTTCTGCCTATGGTGGAATTCGTTGGGGCAGTGGCCTCAATCGTCAGTTTCAATATGAATCGACACAAAGTCGCATTGGTGCCACCATTTGGGAAAAACCCGAACTATATATTGAAAATTCTCCGTTATTCCACTTGCCAAAAGTGCAAACGCCATTGCTTATCATGGCCAATGACCAAGACGGCGCGGTTCCGTGGTACCAAGGGCTAGAACTTTATAATGGCATGCGCCGTTTAGGCAAACCCTGCTGGATGCTCAACTACAACAACGACGACCACAACCTGACCAAATTGGCTAATAAATATGATTTATCGATCAGGATGCGCCAATTCTTTGACCACTACCTCATGAATCAGGCAGCTCCGAGTTGGATGACCAACGGAATTCAGGCGGTCGACAAAGGGAAGGTAACAGGTTATTAAAAAGGCAGCGCTTGGGGCTGCAAAATGACTTAGCGCAAGCTAAATAAATCTTGAACAGCAAAGCGTCGGTTAATGACAAAGCCCTCTGCGAAGTCTAGGCCAGCGGGGCGGCCCATTTCCTGCATGCGACCTTTGAGAAAATCAAAAAATAACTCACCAGAAATAGGTGTGGTGGGCTCATTAGACTTCGGATCAAAAAACTGTGTTTTGTAGGCTTTGACACACTGTAATTTTTGGTCAAGGTAAGGCGAAACATCAAAAACTACAGAAGGTTCAAGTTGAAAATCTTGGATATAATGCAAAACCAAGCGTGGCCTATGGGGCTCTTGGACTTCACTGTTGTGCGAGGTGTGTATTTTACGCAAACCCGCTAAAAAACAAGCTTCTGCAACTAACTTTCCTGCCCTCCCGTGGTCAGGATGGCGGTCAGAAAGCGCGTTAGCAAAAACAATTTCAGGTTGATGCAAACGGATTTGCTCGATGATTTTGAGCAAATTGACTTGATTGTGCTCGAAAAAACCATCGGGCATACGCAGATTCGCGCGTACGGATACTCCCATGAGTTTGGCGGCGGCTTCGGCTTCTTCGTATCTCGATTCAACCGAACCGCGGGTGCCAAGCTCTCCTTCAGTAAGATCAATGACTCCAATTGTTTTTCCTTGCGCTGCGTAGTGCAATAAGGTGCCCGCCGCAGAGAGTTCTACGTCATCAGGGTGGGCACCAAAAGCAAGGATATCGAGTTTCATTTAGTCTTGAATGTGGGCATAGCTTTCAACACTCGGGCAGCTACAAACGAGGTTGCGGTCACCAAATGCGTTGTCTACGCGGCGAACAGGAGCCCAATATTTGGCTTCTAGTAAATATGGCAATGGGTAGGCTGCCTCTTGCGGCGCATATGGGTAAGTCCAGTTGCGGTTGATAATGCAATCTGCGGTATGCGGCGCATTTTTGAGCAAGTTGTTGGATTTATCAGCATGTCCATTTTCAATCTCGCGGATTTCTTCGCGGATTTTAATCATGGCGTCACAGAATCTATCGAGTTCTTCTTTATCTTCAGACTCAGTAGGCTCGATCATGAGGGTTCCGGCAACAGGGAATGAAACCGTTGGTGCATGGAAACCAAAATCAATGAGGCGTTTCGCCATATCCGCTACTTCAACATCTGCATTCTTCTTGAAGTCTCGGCAATCGAGGATCATTTCGTGTGCCACAGTTCCGTTGGCACCCGTATAAAGTGTATCGTAATGACCTTTCAAGCGCGCAGCGATGTAGTTGGCGTTCAAGATGGCCATTTCGGTTGAACGACGCAAGCCCTCTGCGCCTAACATTTTGATATAGGCATAAGAAATGGTCAAAATGAGTGCTGAACCATATGGTGCCGCTGAAATGGCATGAATTGGTTGTTCACCACCCGTTTTGATCAACGGATTACTTGGTAAAAACGGCGCTAAGTGCGCTGCTACACCGATTGGTCCCATACCTGGGCCACCGCCACCATGCGGAATCGCGAATGTTTTGTGTAAGTTCAAGTGACAAACGTCTGCACCGATATTACCCGGATTGGTAAGACCTACTTGTGCATTCATATTGGCACCATCCATATAGACCTGACCGCCGTTGTCGTGAATAATACTTGTGATTTCACGGATACCTTCTTCGTAAACACCATGTGTTGAAGGATACGTTACCATGATACCTGCAAGGACATCTTTGAGTTCAATTGCAACTTGGCGTAGCTCTTCGATGTCGATGTTTCCGTTTTCATCACAACCCGTTACGACTACTTCAAAACCAGCCATTACTGCTGATGCAGGATTGGTGCCATGAGCAGAAGAAGGGATGATCATTTTTTTGCGTTGGAAATCGCCGCGAGATTCGTGGTATGCTTTAATGACCATTAGGCCTGCATACTCTCCTTGTGCTCCTGAGTTTGGTTGCAATGAGACCGCTGCAAAACCAGTGCATTCGCAAAGATCTTGAGCTAACTGAGCAAACATTTCGTGATAACCTATTGCTTGGTCAAGCGGTGCAAAAGGGTGCATGTTGGCAAACTGCGGGTTGGTGACCGCCATCATTTCAGAGGCAGCATTGAGTTTCATGGTGCAAGACCCCAGCGGAATCATGGAGTGTACCAAAGAAAGGTCTTTGTTTTCTAGTTTTTTCATGTAACGCATCATGCGTGATTCCGAATGATACGAATTGAAAACTGGATGTGATAATACGGGCTCAGTACGTTGCAAACCAGCCGGAATAGCTGTCGTTGCATTTTGTGCACTGGCACCAAAAACACCGAGTACGGCAGCGAGGTCTGCACTTGTGTGTGGTTCTCCAAAAGAAATGGTCAATGCTGAATCAGATACATAATTGAAATTCAGACCAGCTGCTTCAGCTTTGGTTCTGATTGTAGCACAAGCGACACCCGTCACGTGAATGGTATCGAAAAATGCGGTAGCTGCAACCTGAACACCCGACGCCTTCAGACCAGCTGCTGCTTGGCATGCTAGGTTGTGGACGTGGTTTGCAATGGCACGCACACCGTCTGGGCCATGATAAACCGCATACATTGACGCCATTACGGCAAGTAATGCTTGGGCAGTACAGATATTTGAAGTGGCCTTATCGCGCTTGATATGTTGTTCGCGGGTTTGAAGGGCCATGCGCAAAGCTTGGTTGTCGTCGGCATCTTTGGACACGCCAATGATACGACCCGGCAAATTGCGTTTGTAATCTTCTTTGGTTGCAAAGAAAGCTGCGTGAGGACCACCGTAACCCATTGGGACACCGAAACGTTGGGCTGAACCAAGTACGACATCGGCACCCATGCTTCCTGGTGACTTCAGTAAAACTAAGGATAAAATATCGGCACCAACAGCAACCTGAATTCCGGCTGCTTTCCAGTTTGAAATAGCTGCTGACCAATCGTGGATGGCACCATTGGCATTTGGATATTGAACAAACACACCAAAAAATGCGGCATCTGCCTCAAAAGTACTGGCATCGCCAATGACTAATTCGATGCCAAGATTGATGGCACGACCTGTCATGACATCAATGCTTTGAGGCAAAGCGTTGGCATCGATAAAGAACTTGTTGCGGCCTGCTTGAATATCGGCACGGCTGCGAGAATTGTAGAACATGATCATGGCTTCTGCCGCGGCTGTTGCTTCGTCTAGAAGAGATGCATTAGCGATATCCATGCCGGTGAGTTCAATGACCATCGTTTGGAAATTAAGCAATGCTTCAAGACGACCTTGTGCAATTTCAGCTTGGTATGGCGTATAAGCCGTATACCATCCTGGATTTTCAAGCACGTTGCGCAATATTGGTGAAGGCACAATTGTTTCGTGATACCCTAAACCAATAAAAGACTTATTCACTTTGTTCTTGGCACCAAGTTCAGTAATGTGATTTAAATACTCCTGCTCAGAAAGCGCTGGCGCAATATTGAGCTCGCGATTCAAGCGGATTTGAGCCGGTATAGTGCGGTCGATGAGTGTCGCGATGTTGTCTACACCAATGGCTTTTAACATCTCTTGTTGTTCTTGAGCTCCTGGGCCAATGTGGCGTCTTTCAAAAGGTATCATAAAATGTGTCGATTTTGGTGTACAAAGTTAATGTTTCTCTATATAACTACGCACCCTAATTTGGGCATTATCGCGAATATCTTTCCAAAATAAATTGATGTCGCCGATGTGGTAATTGCGCATGGTAAGACTGAGCCAAAAGAACTTCCCTTTTGGTCGGTCGATCCAGATGGCGCCGTCTATCAAATGCGCTTCGAAAAGCTGAGCATAAACTTGGCCATCAAAATACAAAAAGCCTTTGTGCTGCTCCTTTGACGAATTTGGCGCAAGTGTCCAAGTAATCGGATTGACAACTGCCCTACCCTTGTACCATTTGTTATAAGCTTTTTGATCGATGTGTTTTTTAAACGTATTCCAAGCTACATAACCTCCTGTTTGTTCTGGTGCAGTGAGTAAAGGGATATTTTGAAGTTCGGACGGCAAGATGCCTATGCCAGGTAAATAAGCCGCTATCAACTGATTTTGGAGTGGTTTTCCGTCAAAAAATTCTTGTAAAAGTAAGCCGCAATGGGTACTTCCCTGACTATGACCTGCCAAGATGATCGGTCTTCCGTTATTGTAATGCTCCAAGTAGTAAAGAAAAGCGGCCCGCACATCAGCATAAGCAAATTCCAATGCCTCTTTACCTTTCGGATCAGCGACATAATACGAACGCAAATGCGCTGAACGATAAAAAGGTGCGTAAAAGCGGCCTGCTTCGGCGAAAGCACTTCCTTGAAACGGGAGCGCAGTTTCCAAGACCTTTTTTCGCTGTGCTTCGTCGTTAAAGGGGACATTCCAGCGTCGGTCAGTTTTAGCGGTATTTAGTGTCGGATAGACATAGAAGACATCGGCATACTGATACAATGAGGTGTCTGAAATTCTAGCTTTCAAGGCAGCAGGAATTTGATCTGGGAGCGCAGCCCAAGCACTTTTTAAAGAATAATCTGGTACACTTTGTGCAAAGTGCGTTGTTGAAAGAATTGGCAAGTACACAAATAGCAGAGTTAGAAAACGCATTATTTTTGTCATCGAAATGTTTGGTCATCAAAGAAACATCATTTTTTTCGTATTGTTTCATCTAAGTATGGGGTATTGTGCTTTTGCTCAAGATTCACTCACCTACTGGAAATTCAAATCCTTGTATTCGCTCAGCGGTACACAAACGTCTTTTGTCAACTGGAATGCGGGTGGACGCAACAATATTTCACTTATTGGTTCGGCGAGTGCCTCAGCCTACTACACCCAAGACAACATCAAATGGACCAACGACCTCAGTTTTGCACTAGGGGGCATCAAGTATTTTGACAACAACGGTGTTGGTGCTCAAAAAACCGATGACCGACTTGACCTATCGAGCACTTTCGGGATGCAGCTCTCCAAAGGATTTTTCTTGACTTTTGCGAGTAGTTTTCGAACACAATCGATCAACGGCTACAACTACCCCAATGATTCGATTCCCGTTTCTAGTTTTATGGCCCCGGGGTTCCTGAACATGGGTTTAGGCGCTGACTTCAGAAAAGACGACAACTTCAATATCTTCTTCTCCTCCATCGCACTTAAATCTACTTTTGTTTTGGACGATTCTCTTAGCGCAAAAGGTTCGTTTGGTGTTCCGGCTGGATTGCGCTATCGACAAGAATATGGTGCCTATTTAAAAATGAAATACAATAGGCCCCTTGCCAAAAACATTGAGATGAAATCGAAACTGGAGCTTTTTAGCAATTACCTCAATAATCCAGAAAACATCGATGTAAATGCCGAATTACTCTTATTATTCAGGGTTAATTCGTTGGTATCAGCATCTGCGCAATGGAATGTCATCTACGACGACGACATCCGCATAACCGACCAATGGGGAAACACCGGCCCCAGAACCCAATTCAAATCAGTGATCGGAATTGGGCTTTCCTACAAAATAGAACGCTAGATAATACCAGCGTCTTAATGACCACCTGGCTGGCAGCAAAGTGGCAGTGCTTTCTGTGCTGCTGGGTTTGCTTTCATTTCATCGGCATCATAACCAATGAGCGTAAGGGCAGTCTTGATTGCGGCTGGATTTATTTTAGAAGGCTTGAATTTGACCTCTACTGCTTTGGTTTCCAAATTGAGTTCAGCATAGACTACACCTTTAGTTTGATTGAGCGTTGATTCAATGCGTTGTTTGCAATCGCCACATTGTGCGGAGGTCTGGATGCTAATCACGATTGGTTTTTGCGCAAAAAGTGTCGTGTTCAAAACGAGCATTAATAAAAGGACTAGATTTTTCATAAGTGTTGATTTTGATTGATTTTTCTCTAAAAATCGTGAATTATTTAAGGGTATAACGCAAGCCAAAATAAGCATTCCATCCCATTATTGGGCCCCAAACTTGGGTAGCGTCAAACTGCGTACCGAAAGGGTTTTGAGGATCCATGATGGGATGATCTTGTCTGAAGTTCAGCAAGTTTTCGCCACCTAAATACAACTCAAGATCCTTGAATGTTCTGGTAACTTGCGCATTGAGTAAACCCCAAGCTTTTCCCTGCCCATGATGCGGTAGGCGGACTGCGCTGTAGCGCGAATAAGTGAGGTCGTATTCCCAGCGCTTGTTGCGGGTGCGGTATGCGATATTACTAAAGAAGCGTTGACGCGGCAAAAGAACTTGTGTTTGTAGTTTTCCGGCATACAAAGACCGCACATCTTGAAATTTATAGGCCAGGCGCCAATCGAGGCCGCGCACAATTTCATAAGCAAACTCGGCTTGCAAGACAGTCGCAACAGAGGCCCCTGCCACATTTTTAAAGACCACACTGCCTAAAATCGTATCGCGGTCAGCAACCAATTGTTGCGAAAATCGCGTGTGATAAGCGTCAATACTCAGGCTTCCCTTGCGTTTTTTGAAACTGAAACCCTGTACCAATGAAAGGCCTGCATTCCAAGAAATTTCTGGTTTTAGGTCCTGATTGGCTAACCAATAATTGGAAGAAGCCAACAAATTGAGGTTGTCAGCAACAAAATTTGGCAAGCGCCAAGCCCTGCCTGCCGTAGCGCGCACATCCAGTTGGGGGGTGAGGGCGTATTTGAGGTGCAGCCTTGGTGAAAACTGGGAACCTGCAAGGTTGTGCAGATCGTAGCGCGCACCTGCAACCGCTGAGAGGCGGTTGCCCGAGTAGCTATACTCGGCAAATACGCCCGGCACCCATTCAGCGCGAGCTGCACCGATCGTGAGTAAGCCATCGGTTTGTGCCGCGTACTGTGAAATCCCAAGCCCCAGGAAGCTCGCGCCAGCTTTGATCTTGTGATCGGCAGAGCCGATGATGTCGTCGTAGATCAGGTTAAAGTAAGCGCGTTTTTCGTTTCCTTGAAAAGCACGCAACCCATAAAATCCTTTGAGGTCTTGGTATTTTAAGTTGGCTATGATGCCAAGGCTTTGGCCAGGTTTTTTTCCAAAAAACCCCGTCTTCGAAAACAAGGAGAGGTGCTTGCTTTCAAGTTGCATGCCATAGCCTATTGGATTGTCCTGCGTGTAAGTGACTTGGCCGCCATTTTTTTGATCGGCATAGGTTTGTAATCCGAGCTGGGCCTCCATGCGTTTTCCTTGATATGAAAAGCGTTGTAGCACTGAGAATGTTTGCCCGTTTGTTTGGTCCAAGAAACCATCGTGGTTGTGGTCGGGGCGGCCATAAATGGTGGCGCCATGCAAGAACGTACCCGTGTGCCATTTGTCCGTGAGTTTGGCGCCACTATGCACATTAATCTCTGAACGCCCAAATCGATTTTGATACACATTCAAAGCCAACTTCGGCATCTCAGCAGGTTTTTTAAATTCCAAATTGACCAAGCCCGCCATGGATTCATAGCCGTTGACAACCGAACCTGTTCCTTTGGTAATTTGTATGGACGCTAGCCAGGTGCCAGGAATGCTGTTCAAACCAAAACTGCTCTCTAGCCCGCGCAAAAACGGAATGTTTTCCATTTGCAACTGTGTGTAAACAGCATCCAGCCCAAGTAACTGAATTTTCTTGGCACCTGAAATGGCGTCAGCCATACTGACATCTACTGTAGCGTTGGTCTCAAAAGATTCAGATAAATTACAGCAAGCCGCCTTTCTGAATTCAGCACTAGTCAACTCTTCGACATGTAAAGTTTTCATTTTTGAAATCCCGTGGGAGTTTTTTTGGGAAGCCACCACAATTTCTTGGACCATTTGCCCTGAAACCAAAACTACATTCAGGGCTGCAAAGCGGTCAGAACGCGTTACCACCAAGCGGTCAGAACGATATCCCTTGGCCTGAAACAACAAAGTATCAGGACTTTGCTTCCCAAGTAAGATTTCAAAAGTTCCGTCTTCGTTGGAATAGACGGTTTGCCCAGCTCGGACTAACGTAATTTTAACATTTTTGAGTGGTATGGTATGTGTTGAATCCACCCCTTGCACCACCCCTTTAATTTGGGTGTTGCCATAAAAGCCCCACAACAGGGCTGTGGTAAGAAAAATATATTTCATGAATTAATTATTTGATTACTAAATACTTAGATAAGACTAAGATTCAGCATCAAATGCGCCACACTTGGTGTAGCGTCTGTATATCCCTGCCGCGCTCAAACAGCGGAGGTGGTCTGTAGTGGGTTTGCGTAGAAGAACGTCTTGGGGAAAGATTCTTAAGATAAAATGTAAGAACGTTACTCGACTGAAAAGGGGCTAAATCAAAATGGAAAATCCAATTGAATCCATCTTGATGGCTTTGGTCTAGGGTAGTTTTTACTACTTCGAGTTCATCGGAACAGCAGTCGTCTTCGGAAACCTGAGTTTCACAACTTTTGGCTTGAGCGGCCTGACAACAAGGCGGTAAAGCTTTTTGTGGCGCCTCCTCTTCACACTCGTGATCAATTTTGAGCACCACCGATGTGAAAACGCCGTCCATCTCACAAAAGTGCTTGTGAATAGGCACGCCCACTTGCAAAGCGAGTTGGAGGGTAATCAAAAATACGGCTAGTACTGATTTCACAATACAAAATTACAAATAAAGGATTACCTTTGCATACCAAATTTCTTGACAATGAGTGATCCGATTAAACACGAGTGTGGGATAGCCCTATTGAGGCTCAAAAAACCCCTAGAATACTACCTCGACAAATACGGATCAGCACTTT
>CAYPVA010000007.1:0-24975 GCA_964414045.1 uncultured Lishizhenia sp.
AACGCAAATTCCAAATGCTGTCTTGGGCAAGTACACGCCCTTGATGTAACAATGCTGCCGCATCGCATATTTCGTCAACACTTTTCATGTTGTGGGTGGAAAGTAGAATGGTGCAACCCTTTGCTTTGAGTGCTTGAATCTCGTTCATAATGAGTTCGACATTCATGGGGTCGAAACCAGATAGCGGTTCGTCCAGAATGAGCAGTTCGGGCTCGTGCACCAAAGCTGCTAAAAATTGGACTTTCTGCGCCATACCTTTTGAAAGCGTCGCAATACGTTGATGACGCCAAGACTCTATTTCAAAATGACTGAGCCAGTGCTGAACATTTGCTTTTGCTTGCGGAGCAGACAAGCCCCGTAACCTTGCCAAAAACAATAGATGTTCTTCCACACCCATGCTTTTGTACAAACCCCGCTCTTCTGGTAAATAGCCAATGGATTGTAGTTGAGAAGGCGCTAAAGGCTTTCCTTGATATAAAATATGACCAGTATCAGGACTGATCATTTGATTGAGCATGCGAATAAGGGTGGTTTTTCCAGCACCGTTTGGGCCCAGCAAACCAAATATTTGACCTTGCGCCAACGAAATACTGACGTCATCTAGCACGAGCTTTCGCTGATAAGACTTGCTTACACCCTCAATTTGAATCATGATTTAAAGCTACAAAAAACTTAGCTAGTGCAATTCACCCAAAGACTTCCAATGGTATTTTTTTGCTAAAATGAAGTATAATCCTGTAAAAAATAGGACACCAATAAGCAAATGACTCCAGGCGCTACCTGGTGCGCTTGTATCGAGCCAAAGGGCATCAGTATGAAAAACTTGCCAAGTACTTGAGATGATGACCGCACTAAAAAGGTTATTGATACTGTGATAAGCCAAAGCTAATTCTAAGCCATTATCTTGAATAGTAATGATTGCTAAAAAGAAACCTGCCATGAGGTAATAAAGAATGATCACAGGACCCAATGCTTGTATTTCTGGATTTGAACCATGAACTACTGCAAAAAAGACGGCGCTTAGCGACATACTCAACCAGATTTTTCCGGTACGCGCATACAAACCCTGCAGCGCATAGACGCGAAAAATCAACTCTTCTGCCGCCGCTTGAATGGGTATAAAAAGTAATGAAAGTCCCAAGAGAGGAATGAACTTTTGCGCGTTGAAATTCCAACGCAGCGTGGTATTGAGCTCATTGGAAAGCGCAAAAGGCAAAATAGAAACCACAAATAACAAGCCCAATAAAATGCCTGCAAACCAAAAAAATCGGGCCCACCTAAACCGCCCAGCTGCCGTAAATATTTCAACAAAAGGCCGTTTATGAACCCCGACTAAATAAATCAGTAAACCAAAAAAGAGCAGGGTAAATGGAAAAAGCATCCAAAAGAAAAGCCTTAGCTTTCCAAATTGCTCGATCATGGAGGAATTTTCTAAAGAAACTTCGGTTCCGGGGAAACGCGTTTGCCAATCTAGAAAAAGTGGCAAGGAACCAAGTATATAAAGCAGCACTAACATAGCAATACCGCCGACATAGCGCCAAACAGATCCCTTCCCTTTTAGTGCAGCTTCAATATAGCGCATCAGGAAAACATATCGCGCATGCGACTAAAGAATCCTTTGTCTTTTTGCGCTTTTTGAGGGTCAAAATTTTCGGAGTCGCGGAGTTTTTCAAGCGTCTCGCGCTCTTCTTTGCTCACTTGTGTTGGGGTGTATACATGCAGGTGCACAAAGAGATCACCGGTAGCATAGCCTTGAACACTTGGTAAACCTTTACCGCGCAAGCGCAACACTTTACCGCTTTGCGTTCCAGCATCCATCTTGATTTTTACCTTACCTCCTACTGTAGGTACTTCCAAAGAAGCTCCGAGTACGGCATCCGCAAAATTGACAAATGCATCGTAATGTAAGTTTTCGCCTTCGCGACGCAATTCTTCATGGGCAACCTCTTCAATGACCACAATGAGATCACCCGGAGCGCCATTGAACGGGCCTGCATTTCCTTTGCCGCGAACACTGAGTTGCATGCCGTCTTCTACACCTGCTGGAATGTCTATTTCAATGACTTCCTCTTGGCGCTTCAGACCTTGTGCATCGGCATCTGACGGTTTAGATTCTACAGTTTTACCAGCACCCTGACAAACATGACAGGTTGACTGCGTTTGCATGGCACCTAAAAAGGTCTGAGCAACACGCGTGATGCGCCCAGTACCTTGACAAGTTGGGCAGTTTTTATAAGTAACTCCTTCCGCTTGAACGAGCTTATTGACTTTGATTTTTTTATTGACGCCATTGGCAATTTCTTCAAGTGTCAGCTTCATTTTGACACGAAGATTGGTACCTTTTACGACTCTTGAACCACCTCGACTACCTCCAAATGAACCACCAAAGGCACCACCAAAAATGTCGCCAAATTGGGAGAAGATGTCGTCCATGTTCATGCCGCCACCGAAACCACCGGCACCACCCATGCCTGCATGACCAAAGCGGTCATATTGTGCTTTTTTTTCAGCGTTACTCAAGACTTCATAAGCCTCTGCAGCTTCTTTGAATTTTTCCTCAGCACTGGCGTCGTCTGGATTTTTATCGGGGTGATACTTGAGCGCTAATTTGCGATAAGCTTTTTTAATTTCGCCTTCGTCAGCATTTTTGGAGATGCCTAATACTTCGTAATAATCTCTTTTGTTACTCATGCTCTTCTTATTGTCCGACTACTACTTTTGCATAACGCAAAACCTTGTCATTGAGAAAATAACCTTTCTCTACATCATCTACAACTTTACCCTTTAATTGCTCTTCAGGAGCGGGAATATTGGCAATTGCCTCATGCAAATCACTGTCAAAATCATGACCTTTTGCTTCCATTTCTTTTAAGCCTTTGGACAGTAATATTTGCTTGAATTTATTTTGAATGAGTTTAAAACCTTCGCGCAAAGCTGCAGCATCGTCGAGGTTTTCGTTGTTGGCAATTGCACGATCAAAATCGTCAAGAACTGGTAGCATGTCTTTGAGCAAACCAGCGTTCGCCGTGACAATTAAATCGAGGCGCTCTTGATTGGTGCGTTTGCGGTAGTTTTCAAACTCAGCATATAGGCGAACAAATTTCTCGCGGAATTCATCTTGTTGGGCAGCTTGATCTGCTTGCTGCTCTGTGGATTCTTGCTGCTCAGTTTCCTGCGCACTGTTTTCTTGTGCTTCTTGATTTAATGGTTCTTGTGCTTCGTTTTCGACTGACATAATGACTCTATTTTTCTTTGGTCTATTCTTTGCAAAGATAAGGCCAAGTCTGAGTTTAAGACAAGCTGGCAGTAAGAAGCTGTCAAAAAGTGTCAAAAAAGCAGATTTTACCCCTAACGCAACTGTTTATCATTAATTTTACAATCCATTTAATATTTCAACCTATGAGAGCAATAATCCTGCTATTTTGCCTTTTCAGCGCCTTCAGTCAGGCACAATTACTTTACCAAATAACCGGAAAAGACCTTGCACAACCCTCATATCTCTACGGGACCATCCATGTCTTACCCAAGGAGCAATTCGAAATTCCTAAAAGCCTTGAACGCGCTTTTAAAACATGTACCACATTAGCCATGGAAGTTGACCTCAACATGAGTGCCTCTGAAAAAATTGCCATGGCTCAACGCGCTGTTTTAGCCGACGGAAAAACACTCAAAGACATCATGGATCCACAAGACTACATCAAGCTCAAAATGTATTGTATGGATAGCTTGAAATGGAACGAAAGCAAGTTTGAGCGCAGCAGCAGACTACAACCCATGTTTTTCTCGAGTCTGTTGATCAAAGAAAGCATGTCAAATATGGCTTCTTACGAGATGGAATTCAATAAAATGGCAAAAAAACAGCATAAAAAAACAATGGGACTTGAAACGATTGATTTTCAGCTTTCCTTGTTCGAAAAGCTCCCGATGTCTACCCAAATTGGCATGTTGCAAGAAGACTTTCAAAGCGGCATGCACAACTACGACACCTTGCTTTCCCTCTACCTCAAAGAAGATTTAGAAGGTCTCGGCGCCATGATGCTCCAAGAAACCGCACAATACCCTGAATTCAACGAACTTTTACTTTTAGCCCGAAACCGGAGCTGGGTAGCACCAATGAGTAGTCAAATGCAAAAAGAAAGTACCTTTTTTGCCGTTGGTGCAGGTCATTTAGGCGGTCCTGAAGGTGTTGTTGCACTTTTAAAAGCACAAGGGTATACCCTTACCCCAATTCAGAAAGATTAAAACACGAAAAACCACAAGAAAACATGCAACAACAAGAAGTTTTTGAATCCATTGTACAGTTTAGACGCAGTAACCGCAAATTTGACCCAGCAATAAAAGTTCCAAATGAAGTCATTGAGAGGAGCCTGCAGAGGGCTATCCTTTCGCCCAACTCTAGCAACATGCAATTATGGGAATTCCATTGGATCAATAGCCCTGCCGCACTCGAACAAATGGTACCTATTTGCTTGAATCAATCGGCAGCAAAAACTGCGCAACAAATGGTGGTATTCGTAGCGCGCCCAGACAAATGGAAAGCCCGACAACAATGGCACTTGAATCAAGTTAAAAATGAAATTTCAGGAGAACCAACAAAAGCACAGAAAATGATGCTCCAGTATTACGGAAAAGTCATGCCCTTGCTTTACGCAGCTGATCCATTGCGATTATTAGCGGCTCTTAGACTCACGATCAGTTTCTTTGGCGGCTTGTTCAAACCTTTTTACCGGACCGGTGGTGCTTCAGCTGTACGCGTGGTGACCCAAAAGTCATGTGCACTTGCCGCCCAGACATTTATGCTTTCGATCGCAGCAGAAGGTTTTCACACCTGTCCACTCGAAGGTTTTGATGAAAAACGCCTCAAGAAAATGCTCAAATTACCGCGCAGAACACACATTAATATGGTAGTTGTAATTGGCAAAGGTACTGAGCCAGGTATTTGGGGAGAACGTGTTCGTGTGCCTTACGAAGAAGTGGTCGTTAAGCACTAAGGAAATTTCTAATTCCAATTTTAAGCGCGGGTTTGATTTCACCGAGCTCTAGAATGAGTTCAATTTGCGCTTTAACCTCAGCTTCAATTTCAGGATATTTTTTACGCAAGCGTTTCAAATGATAGAGCGCATATACCCGATTGGCTACTTTAATTTCAGGGTTTTGAAAGATCCCGAAATATAGATCAAGCAAGGCGCCTGCATTTTTATTTCTGCTTGGAAAACTCAATAAAATAACCAATAAACTGCGTTGAATATCGTGCTTTGTGGTTGCCAACAATGCCAGCTCTAGTTCATCTTGAAATTTATAGAGTAATTGCGGTTGACTTTTTGCAACATGCACGAGTAACCATGCGCTGTAAGCTGGTACCGGATGAGCTTTCTTGGAAAGCGCCAACTCGATTAAATGCGGAATATCCTTCGGATGATCCAAAAAATATTGGTGAAAAGCAGTAAATGACGCCGTTTTGGAACGCGCTAAAATAAGTGCTTCTATTTCTCCTAAGGTTGCCAAATATGAATTGACGCTTACTCTGCTGCGGTGTCGCCTTTGGCTTTTGGAGCTTTGGCTTTTTTGATGTTGAGATCTAGTACCTCTTTGCCTGCAACATAGTCAAGTGCAATGGTGTCTCCAGCTTGCAAATTCGCATTGATGATCTCTTCAGCAAGCGGATCCTCGATATATTTTTGGATGGCTCTTTTGAGAGGGCGCGCACCAAATTTTTCATCATATCCTTTATCTACAATGAAGTCTTTAGCAGCATCAGTGCAGGAGACATGGTATCCTAAATTCCCGATTCGCAACAATAATTTTTCAAGTTCGATGTCAATGATGCGGTGGATATCTTCGCGCTTCAATGACTTAAACATAATCATGTCGTCAACTCGATTCAAGAACTCTGGAGAAAAGGCCTTGCGCAATGCATTTTGCACCACGGAGAGTGCATTTTGCTCCTGGGCTTCTTCTTTGGCTTTAGTACCAAAACCAACCCCAGTACCAAAATCGGCTAGTTGTCTGGCGCCAATATTTGATGTCATGATCAAGATTGTGTTCTTGAAATCAATTTTACGACCCAAACCATCGGTCATGTGCCCATCATCTAGAACTTGCAGTAATAAATTGAAGACATCTGGGTGAGCTTTTTCGATTTCGTCGAGCAGGATGATGGCATAAGGCTTGCGGCGCACTTTTTCAGTGAGTTGCCCACCTTCTTCGTAGCCCACGTATCCTGGAGGCGCCCCTACCAATCTTGAAATAGAGAATTTCTCCATGTATTCAGACATATCAATGCGGATAAGGGCATCTTCTGAATCAAAAAGGTTTTTAGCCAAAATTTTGGCAAGTTGCGTTTTTCCTACACCAGTTGGGCCTAAGAAAAAGAAAGAACCGATTGGTTTATTCGGGTCTTTGAGGCCCGCGCGGTTTCGCTGGATGGCGCGCACTACTTTTTCAACGGCGTCGTCTTGACCAATGACTTTTCCACGAATGGTTTCGGCCATTTTAACCAATTTTCCAAGTTCAGATTCTGATACTTTTGTTACTGGAATACCACTCATCATGGACACTACCTCGGCAACATTTTCTTCAGTAACGGTAACGCGGTTATTTTTGGCTTCTTCTTCCCATTTAGTTTTGGCCGCTTCGAGTTGCTCTTGGAGTTTGCGCTCTGCATCTCGAAGCTCTGCAGCTTTTTCATATTGCTGTGAACGAATGACTTCAGCCTTTTGAGATTTTAATCCTTCGATTTGCCCCTCAATGTCTGTGATTTCTTTTGGAACATGAATATTGGTGATGTGCACGCGCGAGCCAACTTCATCGAGCGCATCAATGGCCTTATCTGGCAAGTGCCTGTCTGTAATATAACGTTCTGTAAGCTTTACACAAGCCATGATTGCCTCGTCTGTATACCTGACGCTGTGATGATCTTCGTAGCGCTCTTTGATGTTGTGTAAAATTTGAACGGTTTCATCAATACTCGTTGGCTCAATGATCACTTTTTGAAAGCGTCTTTCAAGCGCGCCATCTTTCTCGATGTATTGGCGATATTCATCGAGTGTTGTGGCACCGATAGCCTGCATTTCACCACGCGCTAATGCTGGTTTAAACATATTAGATGCATCGAGGGACCCACTTGCGCCACCTGCACCAATTATCGTATGGATTTCATCGATGAACAAGATGATATCGGGGTTCTTTTCGATTTCTTGCATGACTGCTTTCATGCGCTCTTCAAACTGACCTCGGTATTTGGTACCCGCTACTAATGAAGCTAAATCAAGTGAAACGATGCGCTTGTTAAACAAAATGCGCGAAACCTTTCTTTGCACAATACGCAAGGCCAAACCTTCTGCAATTGCAGACTTCCCAACACCAGGCTCGCCAATGAGAATTGGATTGTTTTTCTTGCGTCGAGACAAAATTTGACTCACGCGTTCGATTTCTTTTTCACGACCAACGATGGGGTCTAAACGACCAAGCTCAGCCATTTTTGTAAGGTCGCGGCCAAAGTTATCTAAAACAGGTGTTTTGGATTTTGGGTCAGCACTTTTGCGCTGAGCCGCACCGAAGTTTTCTTCTTCTTCATTGCCAGAATTAGGGAATTCTGAACGCGGTTGTTGTTTGTCTTGTAGCATAAGTTCGTATTCTTCACGGGTACTGTCGTAGAGGACCCCATATTTGTTTAAAACTTGACAGGCAACGCTGTCTTCGTAACGTAAAATAGTCAGCAAAAGGTGTTCTGTACCAATGATATTCTGCTTGAATTCTTTCGCCTCTAAATAGGACTGCTTGATGATGTTTTCGGCTTGTTTAAGTAAAGGAATGTTTGTGCTCACTAAGTGTTGCACTGCCGTTTTATTGAGCATCTTTTCGAGTTCAGTCTTGAGCTGAGCAAGATCGACGTTGAATTCATTGAGTATTTTAACTGCTGTGCCTTCATTGAGTCTGATCAAACCAAGCAATAAATGTTCGGCTCCGACAAATTCATTGGAGAGGCGCACAGCTTCATCGCGGCTGTAACTGATCATGTCCTTGACACGCGGAGAAAATTTAGCTTCCATGGGCATTTAATCGTTGTTACAAATATAACTTTTATCTGTGCACATCCTTCGCTTTTATCCACAATTTATATGTGCATTTTGTTAGTAAAAAATAGTGAGGCCGCACGCGAAGGAAGTGCATTTTATTAATTTTGGAAATCTAATTAACTAACGCATAGACTAACGCAATAATATGGCTGAAGGCGAAAAAATCATTCAGATCAACATTGAAGACGAAATGAAATCAGCATACATCGATTATTCGATGTCTGTCATTGTCTCACGTGCACTCCCTGATGTCCGGGATGGCTTCAAACCCGTACACCGCAGGGTGCTTTACGGTATGCAAGACCTCGGCGTCTATTCAAACAGACCTTACAAAAAGTCAGCAAGAATTGTCGGTGAAGTACTCGGTAAGTATCACCCACATGGCGACAGCTCAGTTTACGACACCATGGTGCGCATGGCTCAACCGTGGTCTTTGCGTTACCCATTGGTTGACGGACAAGGAAACTTCGGTTCTGTCGATGGCGACAGCCCAGCAGCAATGCGTTACACCGAGGCCAGACTGCGCAAGATTGCAGAGGAAATGCTCGACGACCTCGAAAAAGAAACTGTCGATTTTCGTCCAAACTTTGACGACTCCCTTGAAGAACCAACCGTACTTCCTACCAAAATACCAAACCTTCTTGTCAATGGAGCAGCCGGTATTGCCGTTGGTATGGCAACAAATATGGCGCCACACAACCTCACTGAGGTCATTGATGGTACCATTGCCTATATCGACAATCGCGCTATCGAAGCTGAGGAATTATTGCAATACATCAAAGCCCCAGATTTCCCTACTGGTGGTATCATCTATGGTTACGAAGGCGTGCGAGATGCATTGTTAACGGGTCGTGGCCGCGTTGTTATCAGAGGTAAAGCAGAAATCGAAGAAGAAAACGGTCGCGAACAAATCATCGTTACAGAAATCCCTTATCAAGTCAACAAGGCCGAGATGATCAAAAAGATCGCCGAGTTGGTGAACGACAAAAAAATCGAAGGTATTTCAGACTTGCGCGATGAATCTGACCGCAACGGGATGCGCATTGTCTTTGAAATCAAGCGCGATGCCATTGCAAACGTCGTACTCAACAAACTTTATAAGTTTACCCAACTTCAAACCTCGTTTTCTGTCAACAATATTTGCTTGGTTGATGGCAGACCTCGCCTACTCAACGTACGCGAACTCATCGAACAATTTATTGAGTTCCGCCACGAAGTAGTGATTCGTCGTACACGTTTTGATTTACGCAAAGCTGAAGAACGCGCACATATTCTTGAAGGCCTCATCATTGCCTCTGACAACATCGATGAAGTTATTGAAATCATCAAGTCTTCGGCTAGCCCAGACGACGCCCGCGATCGCTTGGCAGCACGCTTTGGCTTGTCAGACATTCAAACAAGGGCCATCGTCGACATGCGTTTGCGTCAACTTACAGGCCTAGAGCAAGATAAATTGCGTGCTGAGTTTGACGAGCTCATGAAACTCATCGCTGACCTCAAAGATATCCTCGATAAAGAAGAGCGACGCATGCAAATCATCAAAGATGAACTCATCGAAATCCGCGACAAATACGGAGATGAACGCCGTTCGTCTATAGAATATGCAGCGAGCGAAATGCGCATGGAAGATCTCATCGCCGACGAAGAAGTGGTCGTTACCATTTCTCACGCCGGCTATATCAAGCGTACCAACCTTGCAGAATACAAAGTACAAAACCGTGGAGGCATGGGTTCTAAAGGCTCCGCCACCCGTGACCAAGACTTTCTTGAACACTTATTTGTTGCAACCAACCACAACTACTTACTCATCTTCACCGAGAAAGGACGTTGTTTCTGGATGCGCGTTTACGAAATTCCTGAAGGAAACAAAACGTCAAAAGGTCGAGCCATCCAAAACCTCATCAATATTCCACAAGACGACAAAGTGAAAGCCTATGTCAAAGTCCTTGACCTCACCGACAAAGACTACGTAGAAAACAACTTTATCGTGATGTGCACCAAACAAGGTGTCATCAAAAAGACATCTCTTGAAGCATACTCTCGTCCGCGCAGCAACGGTATCAACGCAATTGGTATCCGTGAAAACGATGAGCTTCTTGAAGCGAAACTTACCAACGGAAGCAATGAAATCGTTTTGGCAACAAGCGAAGGTCGTGCCATTCGTTTCAACGAAGCAACCGTGCGTCCTATGGGAAGAAACGCATCTGGTGTGCGCGGTGTAACGCTCACCTCACCTACAGACGTCGTTATTGGCATGATCTGCGTTGAAGATATTTTCTCTACTATTCTTGTCGTTTCAGAAAAAGGATTCGGGAAACGTACCTTCCTCAATGACCCAGAAGACAAAGAACCAGTTTACCGCATCACCAACCGCGGTGGTAAGGGTGTCAAAACACTGAATATCACCGAGAAAACAGGTAAACTCCTCTCCATTCAAAATGTCTTTGATGAAGATGACCTCATGATCATTACCAAATCCGGTGTGACCATCCGTATGCACATCGACACCATTCGTACAATGGGCCGTGCAGCACAAGGCGTCAAGCTCATCAACCTCAAAGGAAATTCTGAAATTGCAGCAATTGCTCGTGTTCCGAGATCCGAAGACGAAGAAGACGAAACCACAGAAATCGATCCGCTTACTGAAAATGGCACAGAAATTGACAATTCAGAAGCACAAAGCGAATAATAAATAGACCCATGAAAAAACAACTCCTTCTTGCCGGACTCAGCATTGTATTAAGTACGGTAACCTTTGCCCAAAAGAAAAACGTAACAGACGCGATTCTTTTAATGCGTAAATACAACCCTGCTGGTGACATCGCTGCCAATAAAAAAACAGTGACCGAGGCCAAAAACTTCATTGACTTGGCTGCCACTAATCCTGAAACAGCAGAAGATTTCAAAATGCACTTAAACCGTGCTCAAATCTATTATGCCCTCATTGAAACCGCGACCATCGAAGCCACAAGCTCAAACGTAAAAGCTGACGAACAACTTTTAAAGGGTTACAAAGAAGTTGCCGTTGCTTCATTCAAAAAAGTACTCGAGGATCCCAAAAAAACCTACAAAGCTGATGCCGAAGCATTCATCAACATGCGCGTAGAATTGTTTTTCAATCAAGGAATTGTTGCCTACAACGATAAAAAATATGCCGCTGCTGCGCAAGCATTCCTCGCTGCAAGTGAAGTAAAAAGTTTTATAGGTGAAACTTTCAAAGATGCTGAAGTCAATACATCATTAGCCGTGAACTATGCTGTTGAGGATTTTCTTGCCGCGAAAAAATACGATGAAGCCATCAGCTTTGCTGCTGGTTTTTCAGCAGCCATGCCGAACAATATCGACATCTTGATCAGCTTGGTCAATATCAACCTCCAAAAAGGAGATGTTGCTGCGACAGAAACATACATTAACAAAGCACTGGCCATTGACCCTTCCAATAAGCAACTTTATTATGTGCTCGGAACAAGCTACATGGACAAAAAAGAAAATGAAAAAGCAACCACTGCACTCCAAAAAGCCTTAGAAATTGATCCAAACTACAACGAAGCACTGTATCAATTAGGCGCGCACCTTTACAATTTAGCCGTAGAGAAGCGCAACTTAACGATTGAAATGGATTACAAAGATCCGAAAACAGCACTCGTTGAGAAAGAAGCCATGGATTTATTCAAACAAGCATTGGTTCCTCTCGAAAAATACGCGAGTCAAAATGAGAACGACAAAGCCATTCTTGACATTCTCTACAAAACAAACATGAAATTGGGTAACATCGATAAAGCGCAAGAATATAAGAAGCGCCTTGATGCACTTAAAAACTAAAATACTTCTTCTAAAACTGCCCGCAAAACGGGCAGTTTTTTTATACCCTCATTTCTCTTTTTTACTAACTTTGAAATATGGAATTTGTACACCCCGAACGCTTATGGCTGCTCTTTTTAGTACTCATTCCTATTCTTATCCATCTCTTTCATTTTAGAAAAAGAAAGACACTGTTTTTTTCGTCACTGCGTTTTATCCAGTACCTCGAAAAGCAAGAACAAAGCGCTCGCAAGCTCAAACACTACCTTATATTAGCAGCAAGAATTTTAGCATTAAGCGCACTTATTTTTGCTTTTGCGAACCCTTTTATTCCAACGAGCACCCATCAAAAAAGCGGCAAGAATGCTGTCATTATTTATCTAGACAACTCCTTCTCCATGACAGCCCTCGGAGCCGAAGGAACGCTTCTTTCAGAAGGAAGGGAATTAGCAAAGCGTGTACTCACACAAATCAAACCAAATACAAATGTCTTGATTTGCAGTAACCACCTCAGTAGTCAGGAACAATTCTTTGTTACAAAAGCTGAAGCATTGCGCTTCCTTGACCAACTTGAGCCTTTTGCACTACCTAGAAGTCTGAATGAAATCCTAGATTGGCAAACCCAACAAATCAAACAGCACGAAGTTCTTGTTGGGCCACTCAGCACCGTACAACGCTTTTTGATTTCAGATTTCCAAACCCAAAATGCTAAACTTAAATACCAAAAACCTGCGCCTCAAGATCCCTTTTATTTATACCAACTCAGCGCTCAAAAACCCAACAACGTATTTATTGACAGTATCTGGTTTGGTAACCCTACCCAACAATACGATGCCAATCAAGAACTCTTTGCCCGCATCAGACATTCGGGTACCAATGCTGAAAACAACTTAGAACTCAATTTAGAACTTGGCAAGACCAAACGAACCATGTTTTTAAAAATCGGTAACAACCAAAGCAAAGTTGTTAGCTTTCCTTTCACCGAGAAAAACAAAGGTGCTGTAAAAGGCAACATGAGTATCACTGATGCCCAAATTCATTTCGACGACACCTGGAACTTTGCTTATGAAGTAGCTGCTTCAACACGCATTTGCCTCATTCAAAATGAAACAGCCAGTAAAAGAGTTGCTGCTGCTTACGCAGTAGAACCACGCTACCAAGTCACACAACTCGAACCAGGTGCCGTCAATACAGAAAAACTCACCGCTTCAGACCTGATTGTCTTAAATGGTCTTGATGACATACCCACAGGGCTGAGGTCAGATTTAATTGAAGCAGTGTCAAACGGCCACAAACTACTGATCATACCCGGACCTAAAATTGCGACAAACAGCTACAATCCTTTACTCGAAGCACTGCAATTACCCCAACTTGGTTCCATTACTGCCTCGGGTTTACAATTACAAAAAATCGCCTATGATGACCCTTTCTTTAAAGGTGTATTCGAAAAGCAATTACAACGCCTGCAAACACCTATCGTGTCCAAACATTACGACATCAAAGGGCAGCGCCAAAGCGTTGCAATTCCCTTACTTACACTCCGTTCTGGGCAGGCATTATTTCTCAGTGCGCGCCAAAATGCTTTTCTTTTCACGGCTTCATTAGACCCTTCTTTTGGCAGCTTGGCACAACAATCTTTATTTCCTACAATCTTACTGCGTTGTGGCGAGTTTGCAGCGCAACGCTACCCTTTACATGCAACAATCGGACAAGACGCACAAGTTGGCATCAGAGCTCAAGCCCCAGGTGATCTCCCCATAAAGATGAATAACAAGGATTTTGAGTTTATCCCACTGATTAGAAAAATGGAAGGACTCATCCAAATCAACTTGAGTGGACCTACTGCTCTTGAGAAATTGAAAGCAGGAATTTATCAACTCCTTGCACCAGAACCAATTGGGCAACTGGCACTCAATTATCCAAGAACAGAATCACGGCTGAACTACCTAAATTCTCAAGATCTACAAGATTTATTCGAGTCCAACGGCATAAAAAATTGTAAATTTAACAGCATCAAAGATGGTCAGAGCCTTGCAGCACTCCAAATTGATCAAGTGGCCTATTACTGGCGTGTCTTGCTCCTATTGAGTTTGTTGTTCTTATTGCTCGAGCTTGCTTTGTTAAAATGGTGGAAATGAAAATTCAACTCAATCAGGTCCGAATCTACGACCCGCAGTCACAGTACAACAACCAAGTACTTGACATCCTTATTGAAAATGGCCACATCAGTCAGGTGGCACCTAAAATCAATGCTACCGATGCCTTGCAAGTGAGTTCACCAGAACTTTCTGTTGCTCCCGGCTTCATTGATTTAAAGGCAGATTTTTGTGACCCAGGATACGAGCACAAAGAAACGATACAGAATGGTCTTGAAACTGCAAGCCTTGCAGGATTCACGCAAGTCTATATCCAGCCAATTACACAACCTGTAATGGACACCAAAGGTCAAGTGACCTACGCCCAACAAAAAGCGCAAGGCGCCACTACTTTTTTGGGTGTCAATGGTGCCCTAACGAAAGGGTTGCAAGGTGAAGAACTCGCAGAAATGTATGATCTTTACACGCATGGTGTACGTTTATTTACCGATGACAACCATACTGTCAATGCTGGCATACTGCAACGCGCTTTGCTTTACACCCGAGATTTCGGTGGTCGTGTCAGTGTTTTTCCAAGAAACAGTGCACTGAGTGGAAAAGGACAAGTCAATGAGGGTATAGCTTCTACCCGGACTGGTCTAAAGGCAGACCCACACTTATCTGAAATCATTGAAACAGAGCGCAACCTCCGCATATTGGCATACACAGGCGGCAAATTACACCTCAGTGGCCTGAGCACCGCCGAAGCTGTTCACCTTGTGAGAAAAGCAAAGAATGAGGGCTTAGATATTACCGCAGATGTCCATCTCATGAATCTTTGCTATTCAGAAAGTGCTATGCTACAATTTGATACGCGCTTTAAAGTACTACCTGTTTTGCGCACTGAAGCGGATCAAAAAGCACTTTGGGAGGGTGTTTTGGATGGTACTATCGATGCTATTGTTAGTGACCATCGCCCAGGCGACCTCGAAGAAAAAGACCTTGAATTTGACCTCGCGCACTTTGGTTCGCCACAACTAGAAACTTTTTTTGCTGCCCTAAACACTTATAAAAATCAAGATTTAGCTCGTATTCTACCAGCATTAAATGTAGGCCCTCGAAAAGTATTAGGACTTGAATCAAACGTCATTGAGGAGGGTTCTTTCGCCGAGCTTACACTATTTGACCCTAGTCTGCCTTATGCGGAAAATATGTCCGCCGAACAGCTCCGATTCAGTCCTTTCAAAGATGCAACACTTCAGGGGCAAATTAGAGGTGTAATTAGAGGTGAATTGGCATCAATTGTAGACTAAATTATGTCGCGTAGCTCCTTTTTAAAAGAATTTTTCAAGGCCAATCGAATGGTTGGCTCTGTGCTTCCGAGTTCTCGTTTTTTGAGTTCAAAAATGATGGCCCCAATTGATTTTAGCCAGGCGAAACTCATCGTTGAATTAGGCCCAGGAACTGGTGTGTTTACTAAGGCGCTCATCAAAGCAATGCCGAAAGATTGTCAGTTGTTAGTCATTGAGCTCAATGATGCATTTTTTGGCAATTTACAAAAGCAAATTACTTCGCCGCAGGTCAAACTCATCCATGGGTCTGCTACTGACATCAACCAGTACTTGAAAGAAATGGGGCTCGAATTCGCCGACTACATCATTTCCTCTTTACCCCTCTCTAATTTTCCAAAAGAATTGCGCAATACCATTCTTACAAGCTGTAAAAATAGCTTGACCCCTGACGGAAAATTTATACAATTTCAGTATTCCCGCGGACTCAAAAAAATGTACGGTGACTATTTTACAAACGTTCAAATAGCATACACGCTATTCAACTTCCCACCTGCCTTCATTTACACCTGTTCAAATAGCTGATTTCTTTTGCCTATCTTTGCGCAAAAATTTTCAGCATGCTTTCGGTATCTAACCTCTCCCTTCAATTTGGTAAACGCGTCTTATTTGACGAAGTCAATGTAAAATTTGTCAATGGCAATTGCTATGGCGTTATCGGTGCCAATGGTGCTGGTAAATCGACATTCCTCAAAATCCTTACCGGTGACCAAGACCCAACTACAGGGCGTGTAGAACTCGAGCCAGGCAAGCGCATGGCAGTGTTGAAACAAAACCACTTTGAGTTCGACCAATGTCAAGTTTTGCAAACGGTCATCATGGGGCACAAACGCCTTTATGAAATCATGGTTGAAAAGGATGCCCTTTATGCCAAAGAAGATTTTTCGGAAGAAGACGGAATGAAAACCGCTGAACTCGAAGGAGAATTTGCCGATTTAGAAGGATGGAATGCCGAAACAGATGCAGCTACGTTGCTGAGCAATTTGGGTATTGATGAGTCGAAACATTATTTATTAATGGAAGAACTCTCCAATGATTTAAAGGTTCGTGTGCTTTTGGCACAGGCCCTGTTTGGCAACCCAGATGTACTGATTCTCGATGAGCCAACCAACGACCTTGACCTCAAAACCATTTCTTGGCTCGAGGACTTCCTACTCGATTTCAGAAATACCGTGATTGTCGTTTCCCACGACCGTCACTTCTTAGATACCGTTTGTACACATATTTGTGACATCGATTTCAGCAAGCTCAACCTCTTCACGGGTAACTATACCTTCTGGTATCAATCTTCGCAATTAGCGGCACGCCAACGCGCAGACAAGAATAAAAAAGCAGAAGAGAAGAAGAAAGAACTCATGGAGTTTATTTCGCGCTTTTCTGCCAATGCTGCTAAGTCCAAACAAGCAACTTCGCGTCGTAAAATGCTTGACAACCTTGATCTAGAAGAAATCAAGCCATCTTCGCGCCGCTACCCAGGCATTACCTTTCATCAGGAGCGCGATGCCGGTAATCAAATTCTTGGCATAGAAAACCTCAGTAAAAGCGTTGAAGGTAAAACACTCTTTAAAGACCTTTATCTTACCGTGAACAAAGGCGATAAAATTGCTTTTATTTCCAGAGACTCCGTTGCACTGACACACTTCTTTGAAATATTAGCCGGAGCTAACAAACCCGATACTGGTGAATTTACTTTCGGAACTACCATCACCACAGCCTACCTGCCCAACGATAACCATCATTATTTTGAGGCAAAATTGAGCCTCATCGATTGGTTGCGTCAATATGCACTCACGGACGAAGAACGCGAGGAAGTCTATTTACGCACATTTTTAGGTCGTATGCTTTTTACGGGTGAGGAAGCCATGAAAATGGCCACTGTATTATCGGGTGGTGAAAAAGTGCGCTGCATGCTTTCCAAAATGATGTTGGCCAAAGCCAATTTGCTTTTGATGGACGAGCCTACGAATCACCTTGACCTTGAATCCATTACGGCACTCAACAATGCCATGCAAGAATTTCAAGGCACCTTGCTTTTCACTTCCCATGACCACGAATTAGTGAGTACCGTTGCCAATCGCATCATCGAATTGACGCCAAATGGCATTATCGATAAAATGATGAACTACGACGACTACCTCAACGACGATAAAATCGCCCAATTACAGGCAGAACTTTACGCATAAACCCATGATCCGCTACGACGTCTACTGCGACCAACCCCAAACGCGATACATTCAGTTCAAGGCACTCATCCCGGTAACTGAAGCCGAGCTGTTTTTGGAATTGGCGAGTTGGCGACCAGGACGTTATGAACTGGGGAATTTTGCTAAAAATATCAAAGGATTACGCGCTTTCAATGACAAAAACGAGCGGCTTGCGCTCAGCAAGACGCGCAAAGACACCTGGAAGGTGGATTGTGAGGCTTCAGCTTATGTTAAAATTGAATACAGCTATTACGCAGCAGAACTCAATGCTGGCTCAAGCTATCTCGACGAACAGCAACTTTACATCAATCCGGTCAATTGTTTTATCTACGCAAATCCACAAGAGAAACAAGGTATTGAACTCCAATTGCATCTTCCTGAAAAATATGCAATTGCCGCAGGCGTAACTTTTGAAAACAACCGTGCAAGTTTTACAGATTTTGATCAGTTGGCAGACAGCCCTTTTATTTGCAGTGCGCAAATAGAGCGACGCAGCTATGCAGTTGAAGGCACTACTTTTCACATTTGCTTTAACAACCAAAAGTTCATTCCTTGGGACAAGGTACTTCACGATTTCGAGCTTTTTACGCGCAAGCAAATTGCAGATTTCGGTGAGTTTCCTGTCAAAGAATTTACATTTCTGATTCAATCCCTACCCTATGCCGCTTATCACGGTGTAGAACACCTGAGTTCAACTGTCATTACATTGGGGCCCAGCGCCGATGTTTTCACGACACTTTACACTGAATTACTCGGCGTGAGCTCACATGAGTTGTATCATGTCTGGAATGTCAAATCTATCAGACCTGCTGAATTGTTTCCTTACAATTTCAAGCAAGAAAACTATTCGGAAGCTGGCTTCATCTATGAAGGCATCACCACCTACATGGGTGACCTCTATTTACTCAAAAGTGGTGTATTTACTTTAGAACAATACCTCAAAGAACTCAGCAAACAAGTTCAAAAGCACCTGGACAACCCTGCCAGATTTTCAATGAGTGTTGCCAATGCATCCTTTGATACCTGGCTAGATGGTTATGTTCCAGGAGCGCCTGGCCGAAAAGTCTCGATTTATACAGAGGGTTGCTTACTGGCCCTGTATACCGATATGAAATTAAGACACGCAAGCCAAAATAAAATTGGACTTGAAACCATAATCAAACAGCTTTATTACGATTTTGCTTGTCAGCAAAAAGCATATACAATTCAAGATTATCAACGTGCGCTTCAAAATTTTTCTGGACTTGACTTAAATGAATTTTTCAAAGACTTTGTTTTTGGCACAGCTCCTTACGAACAATTACTCTCTGAGGCCTTGGACTACTTTGGCCTTGAACTGCAACAAAAAGCAGCCTCGAGCTATGCAGAAGCCCGCTTTGGCATGAAAACCTCTCAGGTCGGCAAAGATTGGCAAATTACACACATTTACCCCGGATCTCCTGCTGAGCTTGGTGGCTTATCCATAGGTGACCTCATCATTGCAGTGAACAACATAAGAGCCTTACCTCAGCTTGACAACTGGCTCAGTTACCACGAAAACCAAAACAAAACCCTGCTCATTGAACGGTCTGGACGCATCTTAGAATGCTTCATTCCTGAGGTAGACCGAAATTTCTTTGTACAACATTCAGTTGTCAAATCATCCCAACTCAATAGCTCACAAGAAAAGGCCCTGAAAGCCTGGATGGGCAATTAATCTTGGGTTTCTAGAAAATAATCGTCTGGGAAATTGAGCAAATATAGCTTTTCACTGGCGCGGGTAACAGATGTATACAGCCACCTGATATATTGATCATTTTTGCGTTCCTCTGGAATAAAACCGTAGTCTATGTAAACATGCGCCCATTGACCACCTTGTGCTTTATGCACTGTTATCGCATGTGCATACTTGATTTGCAATGCATTAAAAAACGGATTTTTCAGTACTTCTCGGTAGCGTTTTTGTTTGTTTTTGATATCCGAATGGTTGGCTTCAATCGCATAGAATAATTTACGCAACGTATCTCTTGTGAGGCTCGGTGCTTCTTCGGCTAAACTAGACAAATGCACCCAGCAACTCAGCGGACTTTGATCAGGATAATCTACAAAGCGAAGGTCTACATAAGCAAATTCAAATCCGTAGTGCGCTTCAAAACGCCTAACCCTATCGATTTTTGCCAACTCACCATTGGCTATAAAACCCATTTTTGAATTGGGGTCTAGCCAAAAATAATTGTTCTTAACGACCATCAAGAGATCACCTTTTTCCAGTATTTCCTCTCTGTAAAAAACCCTATTTCTGATTTCACGATTCCATTGATTGGCTCTTTTGTTAGACATCGTGAGCAAGATGCTTTCATCGGTGCCTACTTCTGAAAATGAAGATTCAAGGTATTCTTGAAATTCTCCACCCTGGATGCGCAGAACTTGTTTGGGTTTGAGCCGATCAAAAAGGGGCAGTTGGAAGTTTTGCAGGCCACGCAATTTTGTGGCACAGTCCAGAATTCCGGAATGTTCTCCAACCCTTACTACCTGATTGAGGTGCGCATGAAAGATAGTCAAACTTGGATAACGCTCAAGCAAAAGCTGCGGTTTGAGCGCAATTGAAAAAGGCTGCCCAACCGGAGGCAACTGCCCTGGGTCACCAATCAAAATCAAATGGCAATTTTCACCAGTGTACACATAGTTGAGTAAATCCTCGAGCAAATTATCGGCATCCATCGTGTCTGCATCTGCTAACATGGAGGCTTCATCTACAAAAAACAACGTGTTTTTGTGCAAATTGCGGGCTTTAGTAAGACCCTGCTGCGCAAGTTCGCCACCTGAAAAATAAATTTGCCGATGGATGGTACTTGCGGGCCGATCTGCATAATTTGCTAAAACTTTTGCCGCTCTACCTGTAGGAGCTAGCAAGCGAAAATTGATCTTTTCTACGCGCAAAAGTTGTGTAATACCAGCAATTAACGTCGATTTACCTGTTCCTGCAAAGCCAGTTAAAATCCATACTTTTCTGTGTTGCTCCGTATACCAAAAATGCGCAAATTGATCGAGCGCCGCTGTTTGGTCGTTGGTCAGCGGAAACTGAAAAACGCGCGCACAACGCTCGACAAATGCATCTATTGGTGGTCCTACTGACATCTTTAACTCATTAGAGGAGTCAACAAAATTAAATATTGTAGCTTTGCATAGCGCACCAATGAAGAGTAGTTATAAACAAGAACATGCAGCAACTCATTCTTTCCTTTTCAGAAAAAACACTAACGCTCTTTCAAAAAAATGAACTGAGCTCAAGTATGGAGCAACTACCTTTGGATTTAAATAAGCCATTGGTCAAGGAAAGAATCAATGCGCAGATTCAAGTAGCGCTTAGTCATAGTACGCTTTACCGCTGCACATGGTTTGCCGCAGACTTTACATTGTTCCCTGCTGCACTTTTTGATCCCGCTCAAATTCTTGCTTATTATGAACTCAATCACGGGCAATTAAAAGAGAACCTTACGCTCAGATACGATTCGATTGAAAGTCTGGAACTTGTTGTCATTTATACTGTTCCAACGTGGCTCGATGCTTACTGTAAAAATGAATTACAGTACAAAAATTTACGGCATGAGGTATCTTTGCAATTGTTTCATTTAGCTCAAAAGAAACACTCGGATCAAATTCATGTTTTTTTTCATGAAAATCAATTTGTGCTCAGTGTATTCAGACAAAAGCGCTTACTGAGCTGTACCGCTACAGATTTTCAACAAGAAAGCGACTTTATTTACTTCTTGTTGGCCCATCAGCAAAAATTAGGTCTAGACCAATCATTTATTTTAGGTTTAACAGAAGCCGCTCACGGAATTGACCTACAAAACCTACAACAACTTTTATCTAAATTCAAGGATTTTGAGCGCTTCAACATCCAAGAATTCAAGCTCAACACTTACCAAAACGACATACTTTGCGGATCATACGAGGAACACTAAAAGGAAAACGCTTTGCAACCCCTCCAGGTTTCCCATCGCGCCCAACCACCGATTATGCCAAGGAGGGTTTATTCAATGTTCTTGAAAATTTGACAGACCTGATGGATATCGATGTGCTGGACCTCTGTGCAGGCACCGGCAATATTTCTTTTGAATTTGTGAGCCGTGGAGCAGCATCGTTATTAGCCATTGATAGCCATCCGCGTTGTGTGCAGTACCTGAAGCAAAACGTTCAAACTTTGCAAATTTCGGAGGTGATGCAGGTCTATAAGTCGGATTGTGTCATTTACTGTAAAAATGCCAAAAACGTTCAATACGACATCATTTTCGCAGACCCCCCTTTTCATCTTGGTTTTCATGAAGAACTCATGGCGCAAATTTTTGACAAACAATTGCTGCGCCCTGATGGCTTTCTGATCATCGAACATGGCAAACAAGACGATTTCAGTGCAGACCCTCATTTTGACTTTTGTCGTAATTTTGGGAATGTCTACTTTAGCTTCTTTAAACCCAATCTATGAAACGCTGTCTTTTTCCCGGTAGTTTTGACCCTTTCACTAAAGGACACGAAGCAGTTGTACACAAAGCACTCGGACTTTTTGACGAAGTCATCATTGGTATTGGGATCAATTCCAAAAAACAAGGCTTATTTAGCAGCGACAAAAAGGTAGCACACATTCAATCTTTGTTTGTTGGGCATGCTCACATCAAAGTCCAAACCTTTCAAAAATTGACTGTAGAATTTTGCAAGGATATACAGGCTTCACATATTGTTAGGGGGCTTCGTGATGGAAAAGATTTTGAGTATGAGCGCACCATTGCGCACATGAATCATTCCATTTCAGGGATAGAAACCGTTTTCTTTCTCACGAACCAAGAACACAGCGCCATTAATTCAAGTATCATTCGCGAAATGTTTTTAAATGGTGCAGATATTTCTCCTTTTGTAACAAGACCTGACTTACTCGTTTGACACACATGAGCAACCGCCTGCTGCTAATTTTATTTCTTGTATTTTTCCAGCACGCTTTTGCACAAGTAAAAGTGAGGGGGCTTTCATTTTGGAATAGCCCAAGCCTTACCGTTTACCACACAACCAATTACCTCAGCAACGAACGCACACCGCTCTTTGAAGTCACCCCAGACAGCATAGGGATTTTCCAATTTGAATGGAATACCACTACCATTGAGCAACTCCAAATTTGCAGCAATGATCGCTGCAGTTGGTTTTATGTACAGCCAAATGGGCGCTATATCATCGAACTACCAGATGATGCCGGAATTCCTAGTTTGGCTGAACAAAAAGAAGTTGAATTGCTTTTTTATAAGCTCGATTCGCTGGACATCAATTACCGCATCTTAGGATTTGAAGCATGGATGGACCAATATGTCTCTGAAATCTACCAACTCAAAGACCTTCGTAGCAATGAATTTATCAGTAAAATTCGAGCTTTCAAGAATGAAACAGCAGCTGTTTACAACCAAGATAGCTCCGTATTTCTGAAAGATTACATCAAATATTCGGTGGGCGCAACAATAGATAATTTTTCTGTCATAGGAGGCCCTACAAAAGAAGATAAATTTGGCTTTTACCTGAGTGAAGACACGGTCAATTTTAAGCAACCCAAATTGCTTGAATACGCCAAAGCATTTTATCAAAATTACTTTGATCAACTAGACCAAACCAACCGAAATATAGCCACATCTGCTCTTTCAAATTTAAATTACCAGCAGTGGGTCGCTGCCTTTCAAGCGGATCCCTACGTAATCAATGCTGCTTGGGCAGAGTTTGTAGCGTTTCTGAGCATTGTAGAATTACAGCAAAATCAAAAAATTTCGGCAGCCATTGCCGCTGAATTTTATGAACATTTTGCCAAAACTGCCCAACAAACCGATTTACGCAAAGCCGCTCGCTACTATTCCTTCAAACTCAATCAACTCAAGGTTGGGAAATACGTTTCTTTTAGTTTTTTGAATGCCCAACTTCAGACTGAATTGCCAGATAAAATCATTTGCCTGCATTATTTCCAACCGGGTAATCAAAAGTGTATTTCAGAAATTGCAGCCCTTCAAAAGGTTTCCGAACGCCATCAAGATGTACTGCAAATCATCACAATCTATCCTTCAAATATTGCCTGGAGTAAAGCTGATCAAAAAGCTTTTGAAAAAGTAAAATGGCCGCTAATAGGTCTAAAAACAGATGCTGCACTTTGGAATCTACTGTCTTGGCAAAGCGCGCCCTCCTATATCCTCATTGATCGAGAACAGGTGGTCAGATTCATGCCCGCACTTGGCCCTGTCCCCAACGGAAGCGGTCAGACCATCGATACACAAATTATTCAGTTAAAATAAAGACTACTCTATCTCTACAGAAATGAGTATTTCACCGTTCTTTGGTTGCTCCAATCTATAAGGTGAGCCTTGTCTCAACAGCCAATCCATTTGTGCGCCATTGAGTTGCTGCTCCTTAACGGTAATGGTTTGAAAAGGACCTTGTAATGCCTTTGTTTGTACTTTAAAGCGCTTAAAGTAGTAGCGTTGCAACGTGGTGAGGTCACTTTCGTTGAATTGCGCAGAACTGATTTTGTCAGAATTGACTAAATAAGTTAACAATCCTAACTTATTGAACTGTGCGAGTTTTTCTGGACAATCGATGCAATTTATTTCATATCGAACGAATTGGTCAGCAGCTTTGAGTTGCTTTGTGTTCGGTAAGACCGGAACTTTAGCCAAAGGAATAGCTGTTGGTTTTTGCTCCTGAATGCTTTGCTTGGTAGATTTGGTATCCATATGCACACCTTGTGCAAGCAACTGCTTGGCTTCTGCCAAACTGATGCGTTTACCTTGATAATAAGCCACAATAAAAGCATCTGTAATTCCTTTGGCAACGGCAAGGCGTTGTCTTTCTTTTGCAGCAGCTAACTTGTCAAAGCGCCCACTTGCATATCTATATTGTCCTTTCGCCGTTTGTGCCTCAATTAATTCTGGTAAGCCTAATTGTTTTTCTGATTGCAACGGACGGTTATACACCCCAACTTGCACCGTGTAATACAAAGCTTCTCCTGGCGTTTCAAAAATGGAGCTTTTTGGCAGCACTTTTCCATTTGGTTGCTTTACAGCCTCTAACTGAACGGCATTTGCAAAACTCATGCGCTCACAGTCATTGTAAGCCACAATAAACGCATCTACATAACCCAAGCTTCTTATGACATTTCTTTGCTTCAAGGCCTCTGCAGAAGAGCTGAAATAGCCCGCCATTACAACCGTCAAACCATTGGCCAAAACCCGACCATCCACAGGACTGAATTCCGTAAATTTCCCGGCCGGAATTGGTTTTCTAAACGCCCCAACCTGCACCCTAAAAACCAAACCTTGCGGACAAGGTAAACCGATAGGGATATTGGCCAAATTAGCTTGTTTATTGATTTCAAAAGGAAGATTTGTAAGAGCTGACGATGTCGTTGAGGTTGAGGTTGTTGACGTTGAAGTTTTTGATGGAATTGATGAATAAGTTGTTGCTG
>CAYPVA010000008.1:0-24747 GCA_964414045.1 uncultured Lishizhenia sp.
TATTTGAGATGCAAGAAGATCATTGCGAGCATATATCAATTCCCAAAGATTTCGTGCACCTTGCCTGCTCGGATACATGTATCAACGAGGCCATGAAGCACAAAACAAAACTTCATTATGGTGTGCAGTTTCATCCTGAGGTGTCGGGTAATTACGGAAATATCTTGTTGGAGAATTTCGTAAATATTGTCTTGGATTTTAAAGAATAAGCTTATTATTTCCCTGAAATTTGCAAGAGCTTACTTTTATCCAATACCTTGATTTTTCGGGTCTGGACTTCAATGATACCTTCCTCTTTGAAATCTTTGAGTAAACGAATCAGGGTTTCTGTTGCGGTACCCACAAAATTGGCAAGATCTTCTCTACTTAAATTAATGGGCTCATTGTCAAAAACATCCATTAGGATAAGCATCGTGAAAGCCAAGCGTTCGCGCACAGATTTTTGAGCCATATTGGTAATGAAATCGGCACGATCTGCGAGTTCTTTGGATAGTTCTTTGATGATCCCGTTTCGGAGCACCGGATTGGAGTCCATGAGGTTCAAGAAGTCTTCCTTACCGATGAAACAGATGTTACTTTCTTCGAGGGTTTCAGCAGCTACCTTATAAGGTTCTTCGGTAAACATGGCACGAAAACCAACCATTTCACCAGCTTTGGCAATATGTATGATCTGTTCTTTGCCTTCATCACCTCTTTTAAAAATCTTTACCATTCCTTGATTGATACAATAAACACCTCTTGGAAAGGAGCCTTCTAGAAAGAGCGCCTGGTGTTTTTTGTAATAATTACAAGCCCTGTGAGAATTCAGGTGATCAAGTTCATCTGAGCAAAAATGATTGAGCAAGGAATTTTGACGACCTGTACAGGTCTGACATGTAACGTGCTTGTGAGATTTTTCTAGCATCAGATTGAATTGCTTATCAAATTTATGAAAATTAGCTGAATTAAGAAAGCTGACTAACGTCATTTTTTAACGCCATTTTCTATCGCAAATTTGCACAATGAAACCCATCGAGCTCATCAGAAAATACAACGTTCCTGGACCTCGCTATACCTCCTACCCGACCGTTCCTTTTTGGAAGGAAAATGCAATCAAAGCGAACGATTGGCTCGCGAGCCTGGTAAACGAACAAGCAAATCATCCACAGCCCACACTCGGACTTTACATTCACTTACCTTATTGTGAATCTCTATGTACATTTTGTGGCTGTCACAAACGCATTACGAAAAATCATGCTGTGGAGTTGCCATACGTAGATAGTGTTTTGCAAGAATGGGCTTTGTATCAACCGACCTTGCAAGCAGATTCACAAATTGTAGAATTGCATTTAGGTGGTGGAACTCCAACTTTTTTTTCGGCCGCAGCACTGAGCAAACTCATTCTAGGCATTTTTGAGCAACGCAACATCTCTGAGAAAAACTGCGACTTGAGCTTTGAAGCTCACCCAAATTCAACGACACAAGCACAACTTGAGGCACTTTATAAACTAGGTTTTAGAAGGGTCTCCTTTGGCATTCAAGACTATAATCCTGTGGTTCAAGAAGCCATCCATCGTGTTCAAACTTTCGCGCAAGTGCAGGAGGTCCATCAACTAGCGAAAGAAATTGGATACACCAGCATCAATCACGATTTAGTTTACGGCTTGCCTTTTCAAGATCTTCCCGGTTTTCAAATGACGATCGAAAAAACGATTGCCTTAAAACCAGAGCGCATTGCCTTATATGGTTATGCTCATGTTCCGTGGGTGAAAGGCACAGGGCAACGCGGCTACGACGAAAATAACCTTCCCAAAGATGCTCAAAAACGCGAACTATATGAAATGGCTTATGAATTGCTACTCAATGCGGGTTATGTTGCCATTGGCATGGATCATTTTGCTTTACCTGGCGACACACTCGAAGTAGCTTTTCAAAAAAAGAAACTACACCGTAATTTCATGGGATACACGCATCGACAAACGGATGTCATGATTGGTTTGGGAATGTCTGCCATTTCGGATACTTGGCGTGCTTTTGCCCAGAATGAAAAAAGCGTAGAAGCCTATCAAGAAAGAATTTCAAATGGTGATTTGGCTATTTTTAGAGGTCATTTTCTAAATGACGAAGAGCTTCTGATTAGACGCCACATTCTAGATTTAATGTGCCACTTCGAAACGCAATGGCACACCGCATTACTAAAAGAAGGATTTTATCAGCAAATTCAAGATCGCTTGACCCCGTTAATGGAGGACGGCTTGATTGAAATTGATGCAGCACACCTGCGCATTACAATTAAGGGCTTTGCCTTTGTTCGCAATGTATGCATGGCTTTTGACCTCGATTTACATGGCCATCATTTTGACAAACCTATATTTTCGGCAACAATTTGAAGCACAGCAACTGTTTCCACTGTGGGGAAAAACTCCCGTTAAGGCCTATCCTTCAACACGATCACGCATTTTGTTGTACGGGTTGTGCTCAAGTTTTTGGTATTTTACAGCAAAATGACCTAACGGCATTTTACAACTATGAACCAATGGCTGGGACAAAGCCAAGAAAAGAACGCGCCGATCAATTTGCTTTTCTAGACCTCCCCGAAATACAAGATCGCTACATCCAATTTAAAAACGAGCAACAAATTAAGGTCACGTTATCGCTACCAAGCATACATTGTTCGTCCTGTATTTATTTACTAGAGCACCTGAATCAAATTGATGCGCGCATTCTACACGTACAAGTGCATTTTGCAAAAAAAGAAGCAGCCATCACCTTTGCCCCGAACCTCGCCTTTTCAGAACTTGCACACTTGCTACAATTTATTGGCTACGAGCCTGATTTTAGCCGCATTGAAGGAAAAGACAAAAAACGAAATCATCAATTTTTGTTTCAAATAGGCTTCGCAGGCTTTGCCTTTGGCTCAATCATGCTTTGGAGTACCCCAGAATATTTTGGACTCGGTAAAGACAACCCTGAGTTTAGAGCTTATACCTCCATTCTCAGTTTTATAGTCAGTATTCCCGTTTTGTTATTTTCGGCAAAAGCTTATTTTATTTCTGCTTTCAAGGCCCTGAGATCCAAAACAATCAACCTAGATGTCCCAATTACGCTTGGAATCATCGCACTTTATTTACAAAGCTTGATTCAAATTTTCTCTTGGGAAGGAGCTGGATATATGGATAGTTTTGCCGGCTTTATTTTCTTTTTGCTCATTGGTAAATGGTTTCAAAGTATCACCTATGCATCTTTGGCTTTTGATCGAGATTACACCAGTTTTTTTCCGGTGGCGGTTCAACGTATTGATGGTGCAAATAAAGCCATTGTCAGTGTAGAGCAACTTTCAATAGGAGACACCATTCAAATTCGCAATGAAGAAATTATTCCTTGTGACAGTTATTTATACAGCGAAGAAGCCTATATTGACTACAGTTTTGTTACTGGTGAATCTATTCCAACGCGCATACAAAAAGGTGATTTAGTTTATGCGGGTGGTCAAATTCAAGGAATGTCAGCTTTACTGACCGTTAAGGCACTTACCAACCGAAGTCATTTGACTCAATTATGGAATGAAACTAAAAACAAAATACCAAATAATCAACTGATCCGGTACCAAGATCGCATTGCACAATATTTCTTGATTGTGCTACTTTTCATTGCTTTTGGCAGTGGGCTTGCATGGTATTTCTTGAATTCAGCCTTGATTTTCAAAGTGGTGGTTTCAGTCCTGATCGTGGCCTGCCCTTGCGCATTAGCACTTTCAGCTCCTTTTACGCTGGGGAATACATTAAGGGCACTCGGGAAATCTGGGCTTTATCTTAAAAATGTTACCGTGGTGGAAGCCCTCACAAGTGTAGACACCATAGTTCTTGACAAGACAGGTACACTTACAGATCCGAATAGCTATGAAATCTACACAGACTTCAATAACTTGGATAATTTGTCTTTTGCCGTATTTGTAAATCTAGCCAGACACTCGACCCATCCTTATTCAAAAGTATTTGGGCACCAAAATGAAGCAATAGAACTGCTCGAACTCCAAGAAATCAAAGAAATCAAAGGTGAGGGTTTAACTGCGATATACCAAGGTGAGTTGTATCAAATGGGATCTGCGCTGTTTACCGGAATTGGAACACCAAAAGGCAATGAATTGCTGCTCAAAAAAGGCGAAAAAAGTGCCCGACTCATTTTTAAAAGTTCTTGGAGAATCCACGCTATCGAAAAGCTTTTAAAGCACTTTGGCGCCGAAAATTGCTATGTGCTTTCCGGAGATCAACAACAAGATGCAAAAGAACTTGAAACACTTGGTTTTTTGAGTCGCCACCTCTTTTTTAAACAGAATCCACAAGATAAAGCCTCCGCCATTCAAGCTTTACAAAAGCAAGGTAAAAAGGTTTTATTTATTGGTGACGGCCTCAATGATGTAGGAGCGCTGGGCTTGGCAGAAGTTGGCATTGCACTTTCTGAAGATATGTTCAGGTTTACCCCTAGTTCAGATGCCATTTTGGATGCTAAATTTCTAGCACAACTTCCTCAACTCGTAAGCTTAGGCCGCTATGCAAAAAAGGTCTTGCAATTTTGTCTGGCTTTCTCTTTAAGTTATAATGTTTTTGGGTTAACCATTGCTATTTCAGGGCAGCTCACCCCTTTATTTGCCGCTATTTTCATGCCTGTTAGCTCTATTACAATCGTTGTATTAAGTACCGTTCTGGTCCAACTTAAATTCCGCAGCCTCTTTAAAAGCTGATATAAATCAGTTTTTTTCAAAAACACGTGTCATTCTTATTGATGCATTTCATGCTGAAATTTGCAATATGGGAATCGTATACCTTATGCTCACAATCAGTCTTTGCATCGCCGCATTCTTTCTAGGATTTTTCTTCTGGGCTACAAAGAACGGGCAGTTCGACGACGATTACGGGCCCTCAGTACGCATTCTTTTTGAAGATGAACCAACAACTAAAGATGTATAAATATGGAAGCAGAAAAGTTCAGTTATGACAATAAAATCGTTCGCAATTTTGCTTACGCCACTGTCATTTGGGGAGTTACCGGTATGTTAGTAGGGCTCATTGCAGCACTACAACTGGCCTTTCCAGATTTTTTCAATGATTATTTAGGTTTTAAATATGTGTCATTTGGTAGAATCCGACCTTTGCACACCAACGCTGTCATCTTTGCATTTGTCGGCAACGGTATATTTACTGGTGTATACTACTCCCTTCAGCGCTTATTGAAAACCAGAATGTGGAGTGACAAACTGAGCTATGTCCATTTCTGGGGTTGGCAGTTAATCATTTTATCCGCAGTTCTTACCCTACCATTTGGCATCACAACATCTAAAGAATATGCCGAACTCGAGTGGCCTATTGACATTGCCATTGCTTTAATGTGGGTAGTTTGGGGCTGGAACATGTTTGCTACTATTTTAGCCCGTCGCGTTAAGCACCTTTATGTAGCAATTTGGTTCTTCATTGCCACATTCGTTACCGTGGCCATGCTCCATATTTTCAACTCTTTTGAATTACCCGTTTCCTTCTTGAAAAGTTATTCTTGGTATGCAGGTGTTCAGGATGCGCTCGTGCAATGGTGGTATGGACACAACGCTGTTGCCTTTTTCTTAACAACGCCTTACCTAGGCTTAATGTACTATTTTGTACCTAAAGCAGCCAACAGACCCGTTTATTCTTATCGCCTCTCCATTATTCACTTTTGGGCGCTCATCTTTTTATACATCTGGGCAGGTCCGCACCACTTGTTATATTCTACATTGCCAGATTGGGCTCAGAGTCTTGGTGTGGTGTTCTCTGTCATGCTCATTGCACCATCTTGGGGAGGAATGCTCAATGGCTTACTCACATTAAGAGGCGTTTGGGACAAAGTACGCGATGACGTCATGTTGAAATTTATGGTGGTAGCACTTACAGCCTATGGTATGTCCACGTTTGAAGGTCCAATGCTTTCCTTGAAGAATGTAAATGTCATTTCTCACTTTACTGACTGGACCATCGCACACGTCCATATTGGAGGCCTGGGTTGGAACGGTATGTTCACTTTTGGAATGCTGTATTGGTTGTTTCCTAAATTATACCGCACCGAACTCTATTCGAAGAAAATGGCCAATCAACATTTCTGGATTGCAACCTTAGGAATCTTGCTTTATGCCGTCCCAATGTACATCGCTGGGTTCATGCAAGGTCTCATGTGGCAAGATTTCAATCCGGATGGAACGCTTCAAAATGCCGATTTCTTAAAAACCGTAACCCAACTCAAGCCATACTACTACCTCCGATCTTTAGGCGGTACGCTTTACTTGATTGGTGCTATTATGATGTTCTATAACCTGGTAAAAACGGCGAAAGCAGGCAATTTGCTGCACAATGAAGCTGCCGAAGCAGTCGTCACCAAAGACCTTCACCACCATGAAAAAGGAGAATATTGGCACAAGGTGATCGAACGCAAGCCGATTCAATTTATGATCTTGAGTTTAGTAGTGGTTGCAATTGGTGGTATTGTAGAAATCATCCCTACCATGATTGTAGAATCTAACGTGCCAAAAATTGCCAGTGTGAAGCCTTATACACCGCTTGAATTAGAGGGCCGAGACATCTACATTCGCGAAGGCTGTTATAATTGTCACTCACAATTGGTTAGACCCTTGCGTTTTGAAACCGCGCGCTACGGAGAATATTCAAAATCAGGCGAATTTGTATATGACCACCCATTCCAATGGGGTTCAAAAAGAACTGGTCCGGACCTCGCACGTGAAGGGGGTAATACTAAAATTCGCAAATCTAATTTTTGGCATTACCAGCACTTAATGGCCCCAAAAGATGTATCACCTGGTTCAATCATGCCGGCCTACACTTGGTTACGCGAAGACAAGCTCGATATCAGCCTTCTAGAAAAGAAAATCAGAGCCATGCAAACACTAGGTGTACCCTATGCAAAAGGCTACGATTTGAAAGCGCGTGCTGAGCTTAAAAAACAAGCGCATACGATTGCTGAAGATATCGTACAAACTACGCCAAAGCAAGCGTTAGTAGGTGTCAATCAAAAGGCGCTCATTCAAGACATTGAGCAAAAAGAAATTGTAGCTGTCATTGCCTACCTCCAAAGACTAGGTGTTGACATTACCGTAACTTCTAAAAAATAAGCGATGTTGAGATTTATCAAACACAACCTCACGAGCATGCTAGGGATAGAGATTTATCCGCTGTTCTCTTTGGTCCTGTTCACTGTATTTTTTGCAATCGTGCTGCTCTATGTTTGGAAGATGAGTAAAGATCGCGTGGCGGAATTAGCGGCAAGCCCGCTAGAATCAGAACTAAAAAAAGAAGCAACTACCAATAAATAACCGACTTATGAAAACGTTGATACATACTTTACTACTTACAGTTGTTTTAACCAGTATTCAAAATTTGAGTTGGGCTGCCGATGGCGCCGGACTATTCAAATCCCGTTGCAATACTTGTCATATGATCGACAAGAATTCAACCGGACCAAAATTACAAGGTGCCAAACAAAAATGGACCGATGCAGGCGAAGGAGCGTTGCTTTACAAATGGGTGCAAAATTCAACTGAATTAATCAGTTCTGGAAAAAGTGCTATGGCAAAAGAAATTGCCGGATTTAGCCCAACAGCAATGCCTGCTCAAGCACTTAGTAATGAAGAAATTGATGCTGTATTTTCCTACATCGATAGTTATGTTCCTCCGGTCGAAGCAACAAGTGTAGTAGTCGATACTACGGTAGTCTCTGATCCCAAATTAGCTACTGACTACAAAGGAAATTTATCAATATTCAATTGGTTGCTAGTACTGACACTCATCCTTATCCTTGCGATCATTGTTTTAGCGGGTACACTGATGACCTTGATGAAATCTGATTATTTCAAGAATAAACTAAAAACATTACAAAACAATAGCAATCTTCTGATCCTCATCATCACTACCGGAGCTTTCATGATGAGTTCCAATGCCTATGCCTTACAATTCGTTGGACCTGGTGAGGGGGAGAAAAACGGACCATGGTTACTTGTTGAAACAACAGATTTACTTGCCATTTTGGTTATAGACATCATTCTATTAGTTGTGGTATTGTATTTACGCCATTTGTTTTATCAAATGTTGGCGATGGTGAAACCTAAAAAAGAAGTAGTTGAAGCACCTGTAATTTCTTCTTTCAAGAAAGTAAATCAAGTGTTAACAGATGCAGTTCCTATCGAGGAAGAACATAAAATTTTGATGGAGCACGAATACGATGGCATTCAAGAACTCGACAACAACTTACCACCATGGTGGGTTTGGGGATTCTATGCAACAATTGTATTCTCTTTCATTTACCTCTTTAACTACCATATTTTCGGCGTTTCAGATTTACAAATTAAGGCCTACGATAAAGAAATGAAAGTGGCTGAAAAAGAAGTGCAAGCCTATCTTGAAAAAATGGCTATGAATGTCGATGAAAATTCAGTTACTGCATTAACAGGGGGTGCTGATCTTGCAGCAGGAGCTGGTATTTTTGCCGCAAACTGTGTCGCTTGTCATAAAGCTAAAGGCGAGGGAGAAATTGGACCCAACCTCACCGACAAGTCCTGGATTTACGGATATGACATCAAAGATGTTTTCAAAACAGTGAAATACGGCACGGCAAATGGCATGCCCGAACACTCCTCAAAATTCAACCCTGTTCAAATTCAACAGGTTGCATCATATGTATTGTCTTTGCCGGAAACCGCTGGTAAAGCAGCCCAAGGAGACATTATCGAGAAATAAATAAGGAAAAGATGGATGAGCATGATGAAGCATTCCGCGACCGGATTGCAACGGTAAATGAGAAAGGCAAACGCGTTTGGATCTTTCCCAAAAAACCGTCAGGTTCATTTTACAATAAACGCAAGTTTATTGCCTACTTACTCTTAGGTTTTCTCTTTGCTGGGCCACACCTTCGCATAAAAGGCGAGCCCCTACTCATGCTCAATATCATTGAACGTAAATTCGTCATATTTGGGCAAGTCTTTTGGCCACAAGACATGTACATCTTGGCTGTTTTACTCATTCTAGCCATCGTTTTTGTGATCTTATTTACAATCATTTATGGTCGCATATTTTGTGGCTGGGTATGCCCTCAAACGATTTTTATGGAGATGGTTTTCAGGCGTATTGAGTACTGGATTGAAGGAGATGCTCCGGCACAAAGACGTTTAGATGAGGCACCTTGGACTACTTCCAAAATTGTCAAGAAAACAAGTAAACATGTCATTTTTTGGCTGATCTCGTTCTTAATTGCCAATACATTCTTGGCTTATATTATTGGTTCAGATGAATTATGGCGCATACAAAACGACCCACTCGGTGCGCATCTTGGTGGGTTCATTGCAATTGTGATTTTTACCTATGCTTTTTATGGGGTGTTTGCTTTTTTAAGAGAACAAGTCTGTACAACTATATGTCCTTATGGCCGACTTCAAGGAGTATTGCTCGACGAAAACTCTATGGTCGTTGCTTACGACCACCTCAGAGGTGAAAGTCGTGCAAAAATTAAAAAAGGTGAAGACCGACCAGCCGCCGGAAAGGGTGCCTGTATTGATTGTTTTCAATGTGTGCAAGTTTGTCCTACAGGCATCGATATTCGAAATGGAACACAGTTAGAATGTATCAATTGTACGGCATGCATCGATGTATGTGATCATATGATGGAAGCCGTTGGCCAAGAAAAAGGCTTGGTACGTTTTGTCTCTGAAAAAGGAATTCAAACACGCTTACCATTTCAGTGGACACGCAGAGTAAAGGCCTATTCTGTGCTTCTGCTGGCCTTACTCGTCACGTTAAGTACACTCATTATGAGTCGCGAAGATTTTCAAACAACGCTTATTAGACAGCGTGGTTCAACCTATCAGATGGACGACAAGGGCAATATTACTAATATTTACGAAGTCAATTTACTCAATAAAACACACCAATCTTTTCAGATCAGCTTCAAACTAGAAGATCAATCAGGTGAAATACAAACGGTGAAACAAAACCTTGTATTAAAACCAGAAACCGAACTAAAAGAAAGATTAATCATTCGATTTCCAATGTCATATATCGGAACCGGAACAAAAAAAATCCGTGTTCAGATTTATGGAAATGGTAAAAAGATACAAAGTATCAAGACAAAATTTTTCGGACCAAGACTTTAATTATGAGCTTTAGAAACGCAGTAATAGTTGCCATGATCACCTTTGTGATTTTCATCGGCTATATGGTATTCATCATCACCAATGAATCTTCAGATCTAATTGCAGAAGATTACTATGAACAAGAACAAACGCTTGATGCTGATATGGCCGCACAGCAGCGGGCTCAGACCGCTCATTTACCATTGAAGTTAACAGAGAAGAAAGGGCTATTGAGTTTTGAAAATCATTCAGATCTAAAAATCGAAAAACTGCATGTTTCATTCATGTGCTATAATGATAAAAAAGGAGATTTAGAGCTCGATATCAATCCATTTGCATCATTTCCTGTTGCTCAACTCAAAAAGGGATCATATGCCGTTGAGATGCGCTATCAAGTCAAAGGTAAAACGTACCTTCAGCAGACAAGTTATCTGCGCAAATGATTGCCTATTTTCTGATATTTTTTATTCTAGGCCTACAATCTACACTGCATTGTGTGGGCATGTGCGGTCCATTGGCATTCGCAGCACCAATTCAAAAACGTACAATAAGTGCTGCTGTATTCGGTAGTTTGAGTTACAATTTTGGACGCATAACAAGCTATAGCTATTTAGGTTTTTTGATTGGGCTACTTGGAATCAGTAAGTGGTTTATAAACACAGCACAATGGTTGAGTATCCTAACGGGGCTTATCATGATGGCAAGCATTTTTATTGGTACCATAGAAACATGGCCCTTGATCAAGCCTATTAGCGCTAGGTTTGGAAGTACCTTAACTAAATTATTTCCGAAAATAAGAAAAGCTCCCGGTTTTAGCCAGTCCTACCTATTTGGCTTGATGAATGGCTTTCTACCTTGTGGAATGGTTTATCTAGCCCTCATTTACAGCATGAGTGCCACTGATTATTTGAGTGCCTTGGTTGGTATGTTCTTCTTTGGAATTGGGACCTTGCCTGTTATGTTTTTTATGCCATTGATCGGACAGCAAAAACTACTTGCGCATTTACCGCGTTATGCTCACAAAATTCTTTTATTCATCATTGCTTCTCTACTCATCATAAGAGGTTTAGGACTAGGCATCCCCTACTTAAGCCCTGCTATCAAAGCGCCAACAAAAGCACACCAACAACCTACTATCGAATGTTGCGAAGTGAAATAGGCATCCTGAATACCAAACAACAACTAAGATGTATTTATAAAAAAACAAAAGTATAAGCATAAAAAAAGGGAGGCGAATGCCTCCCTTTTTTAGTTTTATGTGAACTTATTACATTTTGATAAACTTCGCGGTATCTGATTGTTTACCTGAGCTCAGTTTAACAATATAAGTGCCATTAGGAAGGTCAGCGCTATCTAATGAGATGTCTTGTGTGCCTTCGTTCATGTAAACTTCTTTAGAAAGTACCAAGCGACCCGTGATCGCATAAACTTGAACCGTTACTTTTCCGCTATTTGCCAATTCAAACGTCAGGTTCGTGTTGTCACGGGTAGGGTTCGGGTAAGCTTTCAATTTAGTTTTGAATTGACCGTTTGAAATACCATCATTATTTTGTGTAGATAGATATTGGGTAGTTCTCCAAATTCCACGACCAAAAGTACCAAGATAGATTTCACCTGGACGACCGTTTCCTTCATCAAAAGTTCTCCAGTTTTGACGTACCTCATAAACAGGTGTTCCTTCAAATCCGGTAGAAGCATTTTCCCAAGTAAGTCCACCATTTTCAGAAATGAACGCGCCGCTTGAGGCACCAACGACAATGATATCTGGGTCATTGCGATCAATGATACCGTCGTAACATGCAATTCCTGAAACAATTGTTCCGAGGTTAGTAAATGTTGGTGTACTCGCTGTAGCATTGTTAGTACGCTTGTTCGTACCGTTGAATCCTGCAAAACAGATGAGGTCATTAGCATTACTTGGATTCACGGCTATACCTTCGTATGAAGTATTTGTGATTTTGGTAATCGTAGTAGCTGTTGGTGGCGTTGTAGTTGCACCTTGTGTTACAAAACCAACCTTAGACGCAAAGTTTGGATCACTGGTATAGATTGATCCGAGGCCATCGAGTCTCCAAACGCCATTTCCAGCGCTGATGTAACAATGATTGAGGTCTCTAGAGAATTCAACGTCTACAGAGTTGAATAAACCACCTCCAATACCTTTTGCAACACAGATCCAACCTGGATTCGTAACTGAGAATCTTGTTGCGTTACGTGTACCCCAAAGCTCACCACCGTTTGCATTTACATAAACCAAGAACCATGATTGGTAAGGATCTTGAATGCGAAGTGTATCCCAAGCAACGTTGAAGATCATGGTGTCAGTACCCATCTCTACCGTTTCACCCGTTGCATTATTGATACCGTAATTAACCCCATTTGAGGTAAGCGACGGATCATAGTAAAGGGTATCGTCAAAGTACAATGCTGTTGGTGTTTCGAAATTGATCGTATCACCAGAAGCCATTGATGGAACGCGAAGAACAGTACCTGCTGCATAATTCTTTGTAGGAACGTATGTTACAGAATCTTCGGAGTTTTGATCGTAGTACTCAGCTAAAAATAGCTCGGTATGGAATGGGTGATTTGGACTACCATCTGTTCCTGGTGGGTCGTAGGTACCAGGAAGGTTCGGGCTAAAGTTGGTAAAGTTTACTCCGCGGTCACCAGAACGAGAAATCGTGTTGTAATACACCGAAGTGAACATGACATTTGGATTGAAAAATGAAATTTCACATTCAAAACCATCACCTCCACCTACTTCACGGAATTCGTGATAAGTAGACAATGTAAAGTCGTTGTATAGTGTTCCGTTATCTTGAGCACCACCCATTACACGACCACCCGCATCGAAGGCAATGCCATAGAATTGCGTTACATTATATCCACGATTGGCTGGATACCAATTTTGACCCTTGTCAAGTGAAATACCGATACCACCATCGTTACCTACATACAAACGGTTGTTGTTGTCCCACTTCATTTCGTGGTTGTCTGCGTGTACGTAAGTTGGTGAACTTGGGTTTACAAACCAAAGAGAGATTTTTTCAAAACCACCTGATGGCGGATTGTTAACTGTTTGTTTCCATTCCCAAACATCGATACCACCGATAAGGAGGCGCTCAGGATCAGTAGGGTCAACAGACAAAATGCTATTGTAAGTACCTTGATTGCGATAGATATCAAATTCATTAGGTGGACCTGAAGCACCCACAAATTGTGTCCATGTTGCACCGTTGTCATGAGATACGTGCATTGACAACAAGTTTGAATTTGTTCTTGTGGCATACAAAGAGTAGTTCCCATTAGCATTTAGCGTTGGAGAAATTGCGTATTCAATTCTTGCTGCACCGGTAGGCACTAAGTTGTTGGCGATTGTACCAGATTTGTCATCAAAACTTGCTCCACCATTTGTAGAAACGAAGGTTTTGTTGGCACCATATGCTGCAACAATAACTTGCGCATTTTTGGAAACTTGAAGTGCGAAACATCCGCCTCCTGTTGCTGGAACCGCAGTTGCAGCTGCATCTCCAACTTGCCATTTCTTAAGACCAGTTGCTGTAGCCATCCATACGTAGTTGTCTGCATTCGAACTTGCGATTTCAGTACAACTGTTGATGCCAGGAATGTTATCCCAAGTTGCGCCAAAGTCTGTGGAGTACCATACACCGTTGCCACCCCAACCTTCTTCGTTTGAACCTGTAGCCACATAAAGTGTATTGTCAGGGGTCATGGTCATACTTGAAATAAAAGGATTTGCACCAGCATCAAAATAAGTTGTAACTCTTTCCCAAAAATTACCTTTGTTATTGGATACGAACAAACCACCAGAAACACCACCAGCCCAAAGTCTGTTAATGTTTGATCTGTCTATGCAAATGGCACGGGTACGACCACCAATGTTATCTGGCCCAAGCGATTCAAATACAACAGATTTCGACTTGCTCATCTTGCGAATTTCTTTTTCAATTTGGATGAGTGTTTCGTTTGAAACTGGCTGACCCGTTGTTACATCAACGTAACGCGCCTTAAGCCAAGCCATCGCATCATCGGAAGAAGCCTCTTGCAAGACAGATAAGTTTGCCTGGCGATAAAACGCCGTTTTAGGCAATAATTGATTGACTGCGAATGCCAGTGCTAAAGCACCTGCAAACACCACAGAACCAAATACATAGACCTTCTTATTCATAGATAATTTATTTATGGTACAAGTTTAGTGTGCCAAATTAAGAAATATTCTCTTAATATCCCGTCTTCAAGAGGGTTCAAAGCACATTTTTTTTTATAAATTTTTGTTAGGTCATGAATTGAAATTTCTTTCAATCAAATAAATGTTTCTCAGCATGATAGGAAGAGCGCACCAATGGGCCACTTTCTACATACCTAAATCCCATTTCAAGACCTATTTTTTTGTAATAATCAAACTTTTCTGGCTCGATAAATTCAGCTACTGGTAAGTGCTTAGGTGTTGGTTGCAAATATTGACCTAAGGTCAAGATATCTACCTGTACCGCACGCAAATCTTGCATGGTTTCAATGACTTCTTCAGGCGTTTCACCAAGCCCTAGCATGACGCCAGACTTGGTGCGCATTCCGCCTTTTTTGAGACGAAATAACAATTCTAAGCTGCGGTCGTATTTTGCTTGAATTCGAACTTGTTTAGTAAGCCTACGAACGGTTTCTAAGTTATGTGAAACAATTTCAGGAGCAGCGTTGATGAGTATTTGAAGGTTTTCCCAATTTCCTGCAAAATCCGGAATGAGTGTCTCGAGGGTTGTGCCCGGGCTTTGCTGCCTGATTGCCCGGATAGTTTGCGCCCAAATATTGGCACCACCATCCTTAAGATCATCGCGATCCACAGAAGTAATTACAGCGTGCTTAACACCCATGATTTTGACTGAATTAGCGACTTTTCCTGGTTCAAATTCATCAACAGCATCAGGCTTACCGGTTTGCACACCACAAAAGCCACAAGATCGGGTGCAGATGTTTCCAAGAATCATAAATGTGGCTGTGCCTTCGCCCCAACATTCACCCATATTTGGACAACTTCCGGACTCGCAAATTGTGTGTAGGTTGTGTTGATCAACCAAGCCTCTGACTTTGCGGTAATTTTCGCCGGTAGGCAATTTTACGCGCAGCCATTTAGGTTTTTTAATTCTGGTACTTTCTTCCATTAGAGTCCGTTTTCCTTGATAAGCTCTAGTAGAGCCATGCGTTTATTAACAATTTCAGTCGTATTTTGTGCGCTGAAGTTCATGGATTTTCTCCAAATTTTCCAGGTAGTGATAAAACGGTGAAAACCATGCGCTACCATGTTCAGTGCCATAAAATAAAGCAGCCAATATGGCCAACTGATACTGATGATTTTTGCGGCTAATGCCAATATTATTAAATTCCAAAAGGGTAAAACAACTAAGAGCATGCCCATCTTTGCACCCGACCAAAAAACAGGTCTTTTAAGCGTTTTTTCTACAAAGCGCTTGACCCATAAATACGGCAAAGCAACATGTATTAGGCCTAAAATAAAAAATGGGAACCACAATAAGAGGTTCAAAACTTGATTTCGTCGCCAATTTTTCTCAATACGGAACCTGTAAAGTTCTGCTTCAGTTAATTTATTTTGAGCTAGTTCCGCAAAATAGGCTTGTATAACTTGCTTCAAATGCTCCCATATGGCATTGTTTTCAAATTTGTTTTCGTTGAGCACTTGGGCAAGATTTTGAGCATACTGCCAACGCTCTTCTAAGCTGAGTTTTTGATCAAAACAATGCACATGCATCCCTTTTCGAGTCAATTGTTGCAACTGCTCGTGCAAAATGACATTTTCATCGGAAATAACATGTGTAATCTGTGCTTGCATGCGGGCCTCAAGTTCGCGATTGAGCTCGGTTATGACCTTACTTGGGTTTTCTAAATAAGCATCTTTGTAGTCATTGAGGATGAGTGGCTCTGCACCAGCAATAAGCACCTCGCTTCTCAAAACACCCGGATTCGTGTAATTGATACCCAAACCTTGTACTTTGATTTCAACAGACCAATTAAGATCTTCAAGAGCTGTGAAACCGATTCGTATAGCTCCTTTTTTAATCGGCTTTAGACGTCGTTCAAAGATATCGTCAGTGATGCCTTCACCAAAAACCAATAAGTTTCGATTTCGAGCCAATGCCTGAGTGGCCTTCTTGAAAACTTTTTTGTTTTTTTCTTGAGAATCACCTCCATCTTGTTGCCTGTAAATTGGTAACATGTGGGCTAACCAGAAAATTGGCCTGGTAAATTTGTTAAAAACATCAGAACGCGTCATGAAGTAGATGACCGGTTTTCTAAGCCGAGCAATAACAATTGGATCTAGGAATGCCGAAGGATGATTACTGACAAAAATAGTGCGTCCAAAACGCTTCTTGTTTGGCCTGACTTGTACCACTCGTCTGAAAAACAAGCGAAAACTAAACCCTAAGCACAACCAAAAAATAAAATACAAAGGCCTCATGCTGCGAAATTACCAATTTTAGATAATTTTGACCCAAAATCTTGACATGAAGCGCATCGGCCTATTTTGCGGCGGTTTTTCCTCCGAGTTTGACATCTCCATTAAAAGTGCGCAAACGATCCGCACACATTTTCCTAAAGGCTACGATTGCGTCTTAATTATTGTGAAAAAACATGCTTGGGAAGTGCTTTTGGATGAACAAACGATTCCTTTCGATCTCAACACGGGTACTTACCTCAAAGATGGTGCGGCACACGAACTTGACGCCGCACTTGTTTACACACATGGAGACCCCGGTGAAAACGGCAAGATTCAGGCTTATTTAGAAATGATCGGTGTTCCTTATATCAATTCAGGCGTACTCGCATCTGCACTTTCATTTGACAAATGGTATTGTAACCAATTTTTAAAGGGCTTTGGATACAATGTTGCTGCGTCAGTGCTCATGACAAGCCCAAACCAATATCACGAACAAGAACTCATTGAGAAGTTAGGGTTGCCCATTTTTGTGAAGCCCGCCGATTCAGGTTCTAGCTACGGCATTTCTAAAGTCAAAGCATCAAACGAATTAGATCCGGCACTAAAACTCGCCTTTCAAGAAGGAAAAAGAGTAGTCCTAGAAGCATTCCTTGACGGAACCGAGGTAACTTGTGGAGTTTATAGAGGAAAAGACGGCATTGTTGCGCTCCCGCTCACGGAAATCGTGTCAGATACTGAGTTTTTTGACTACGATGCGAAATACAACGGTAAGTCTCAAGAAATTACACCTGCAAGAATTGCCCCTGAAATGGCTTTAAAGGTTCAAGAAACTGCCAAAAACATCTATGATTTACTCGGATTAAAAGCGATAGCGCGCATAGATTTTATGGTCGTCAATAACGATGCATTCATTATTGAAGTCAATACGACTCCTGGTTTTTCACCGGCAAGTATTGTTCCGCAAATGTTAGCTGCAGCACAAATGAGTATCTCGGAGTTCTGGGATGAAATCATTCAGGTTGAACTGAACTAACCAAAGCATTCAGAAGCGGCTCCATCTTTTTGGAAAGTTGTGTACCGCTTAACGTCGGATGATTAGCAATGATTGCAAAACAAATCATGTGCCCCTCCAAAGACTCTATATATCCCGCATAAGCCTTTATCCCGTCGATACTACCACTTTTGGCGTGAATGCGACCAGCCCCGATTTGCCCTGCACACAACGATTTGACAGTACCGCTGAGCCCGGCTATTGGCAAACTTCCATAAAAACTTGGAAAATAATCGGTATTGATTTGTACATGAAGCAAATTCACAAATTGCCTTGCTGAAATATTGTTGGCTTTGGACAAGCCACTGCCATCGACGATTTGAACAGACCCTACACCCCAACTTCTATTCAAACTATCTAAAACCAGAAGGCCGTTTGCATAGGATCCAAAACCATACCGATGATATCCTACCTGACGCAACAACCCTTCTGCATATAAATTAACACTGCGCTGATTGGTCCAAAAAACAATTTCTTGAACGGTTCTGCCTTCATGTGCAAAAATTAACTGCGCACTATTCATATCAAATTTCTCCGATGATAATCTTTTGGAAAGCGGGCCGCCATCTACTCTTAGGCCATTTTTTTGCAGCGCTTCATAAAAGAGCTGCGCCAATAATTTTTCTGGGTCAGGCATGCTGGCCTTCACAACATAGGCAGCGCGGTTTGCCGGAAGACTTCCTGTAATTTTTCTTTGCGAATCAAACGGGATACCGTGCACATATGATTGGTCGTTGTTGATATTAGCGGCTTTGGCATCAATAGTAAGCTTGTATGATAAGTCATTTGGATAGATATCCTTTAATTGCAATAAGGTGCCCGGAGCACCCGTTTTGAAGGTCAGTTTCAAGGTGTTGTCATAGAAATTAAGACCATAAGCACCACAACCATAATAGTTCCCCATGTCAACACGCTCCCATCCGATAGGACAATTCTCGTAACCAAATGCCTCGGCGTCAGCAATTACACTCCCTTTTATAGTCTGGATACCTAGGCTTTTCAGCGCATGCACCCACTGTTCCAGGAATTGAAATTCAGTTCCTGGCTCATTAAAGTACCTCGACCCCAAACTGACATCTCCTCCGCCAATAATCCAGACATTTCCGTTTAAAATTCCATTTTGTAGCGGGCCATCAATATAAATTTTCGTTGTCGCTTTGTAGTCTGACCCCAATGTAGCCAATGCTGCGGCGGTACTAAACAATTTAGTGATAGATGCACCTGGAAGGGCCCGATCAGGGTTCCACTGCGCAATTGTGTCCCCAGTTTCCATGTCAAATGCACAAATACTCCATTGCGAACCTTTTAATGTAGGGTCTGTTTGTAATTGTTTAATGGCGCTTTCAATAGAAAGCTGTGCTTTAAAAGTGTGCGAAAAACCAAGATAGAACAGTAATAAAAATAAAAAGCGCATCCACAAATTTAAATTATTTTTACGCCCGAAATCTAAAGTAAATGTCCAAGGCCAAAGTAGAACCCAACACGCATATCATTGTTCAAGGTGCCCGAGAACACAATCTGAAAGATGTGCACTTGAGCATTCCACGACATCAATTAGTGGTGTTTACAGGGCTCAGCGGTAGTGGAAAATCTTCATTGGCTTTTGATACCATATTTGCAGAAGGGCAACGACGCTACCTCGACACTTTCTCAGCTTATGCACGTCAATTTATTGGCGGTCTTGAGCGACCAGATGTCGATAAAATTGATGGACTAAGCCCCGTTATTTCAATTGAACAAAAGACAGTTGGGCGCTCACCGAGGTCAACAGTAGGGACGATCACAGAACTCTATGACTTCTTTCGTTTGCTTTACGCAAGAACAGCAACTGCCTATTCTTTTCAGAGTGGTGAAGCGATGGTTAAGTACAGCGACGAAACCATTGCAACACTCATACAGAGTGATTTTAAAGGCAAGCGCGTGGCTTTGCTCGCACCAAAAGTAAGAGGTCGCAAAGGTCATTACCGCGAACTCTTCGAACAAATTCAACGACTAGGATACCTGCGCGTACGCGTCGATGGTCAAGTGCACGAAATTCAAAAAGGACTGAAACTAGATCGCTACAAAATTCACGACATCGAAATCGTTGTGGATCGATTTGTGGCCGATGAAGTAGATTTTAGGCGTTGTTATGAAACCGTTACAACCTGTATGAAGCTCGGAGACGGCAGCCTGATGGTACTCGATTTAGACAGCAATGCAGTGAGGCATTACAGCCGTTCCTTGATGTGTCCAAGTACCGGAATCAGTTATCCAGAACCCGAGCCGAGTCTGTTTTCCTTCAATTCACCCTACGGCGCATGCCCAAGTTGCAAGGGCCTCGGCGAGGTCAGTGAAATGGACCGCGATAAAATCATTCCAAATCCGAGTTTATCCATTAAAAAAGGAGGTTTAGCACCACTTGGTGACTACAAAAAATCTTGGATTTTTGACAAAATTGAACGCATACTCAGTACCCAACAATTCACACTGAATACGCCACTTGCCGATATGGATGAAGCCCTGATTGACTTATTGCTATACGGCAATGAAGACATGGAGCTGGGCCCAAATGATACCCAAGAAAGATTTGAAGGTCTCATTCATTTTTTAAGTAGGCATGCCGACGACTCCAGTACGGCTATACAGCGTTGGGCTCAAAGTTTCATGCAGAAAAAAACGTGCCCTACTTGTACAGGATACCGACTTCGCAAAGAAGCCCTACATTTTAAAATTGGGGACAAAAATATTGGAGAACTGGGGCAACTCGATTTGCAGCGCCTTCAAGATTGGTGCCATACTCTTCCTGAAATTCTTGATGAACAAGCGCTTTTTATCGGTAAAGAAATCATCAAAGAGATCAATTCCAGACTTGGGTTTGTTTTAGAGGTCGGCCTTGATTACCTCACCATGAACCGAAGTGCCAAAACACTGTCTGGTGGCGAAGCCCAACGCATCCGTTTAGCGACACAAATTGGTACCGAATTACTCAACGTACTTTATATTCTCGATGAGCCTTCCATTGGCCTGCATCAAAGAGACAACACAAAGTTGATTGCCTCACTTACCAAACTCCGAGACTTAGGCAACACGGTACTTGTCGTAGAGCACGACAAAGAAATGATGGAAGCCGCGGATTATATTGTCGATATAGGCCCTGGGGCTGGAAAACATGGTGGTACAATTGTTTTTGCCGGCACCTACCCTGAAATGCTTGCGTCAAAAACGACCACAGCAGGTTATTTAAACGGCGAACTCCAAATCAGTGTGCCGCAAAAACGGCGAAAAGGTAACGGCTCCTTCCTCGAATTGATTGGGGCAACGGGCCATAACCTTCAAAAATGTGACATTAAAATACCGCTTGGTACGTTTACATTCGTTACTGGTGTGAGTGGCAGTGGTAAATCAAGCTTGATCAACCAAACGCTCTACCCGATTTTAATGAATCATTTTTATGATGAAATCAGGACGCCGCTGCCCTATGAAAAAATCAAAGGCCTCGAGCACCTCGATAAGGTCATTGAGATAGATCAAAGTCCGATAGGCCGTACTCCGCGCTCAAATCCGGTAACCTACACCAAAGTTTTCGATGAAATTCGTTCCTTGTTTGCCAGCATGCCTGAGGCACAAATTAGAGGCTATAAAGCAGGGCGCTTTTCATTCAATGTAGCCGGAGGCAAGTGTGAAACTTGCAATGGCGGCGGAATGCGACTCATCGAAATGAATTTCTTACCCGATGTATACGTGTTGTGTGAAACCTGTAATGGCAAGCGCTACAATGCCGAAACACTGGAGGTAAAATATAAAGGCAAGAGTATTGCAGATGTGTTGCACATGACCATCAATGAAGCCGTACAGTTTTTTGAAAACCACCCCAAAATATTCCGCGTATTACTCACCCTTCAAGAGGTTGGCCTAGGTTATATTCAGCTTGGGCAATCCTCAACAACACTTTCAGGCGGAGAGGCGCAGCGCATCAAATTGGCAGCTGAATTGGCGAAAAAAGCTACTGGAAAAACAATTTACATTCTAGATGAGCCCTCAACTGGCCTACATTTTGAAGACATCAATATGCTTCTTGCAGTACTCCAGCGCTTGGTCGATGAAGGCAATACTGTCCTTGTTATCGAACACAACCTCGACATGATCAAAGCAGGCGATTTTATTATCGACATTGGTCCGGAGGGAGGCCAAAGAGGCGGAAACGTTGTTTGCAGCGGTACGCCCGAACAAATTATTCAAAAAGCCACTCAAATCTCCTACACCGCCAAATACTTGGCACAAGAAATGCTGTTACCAACAAAAAAATAATCGTTTAAACTGAGCTTCAATTAAAAAGCATTAATTTTGTCGCTCCTAAGTAGTATTGACACCTTAAAAACTAAATAAAATGGCATTAGAAATCACAGATGCAAACTTCGACGAATTAGTCATGAAATCTGACAAACCAGTTATTGTTGACTTCTGGGCAGAATGGTGTGGCCCTTGCCGCATGATTGGTCCGGTTATCGAAGAAATGCACCACGAATATGAAGGAAAAGCTCTTATCGGTAAAGTTAATGTTGACCACAACATGGGCGTATCTGCTCAATTTGGCGTGCGTTCCATCCCGACGGTTCTGTTCATTAAAAATGGCGAGGTAGTTGACAAATCAGTTGGCGCCGTTTCAAAAGCGGTACTCGCCGAGAAACTCGAAGCTTTAATGTAAAATTTTAAAGGGAGTTCGCTCCCTTTTTTTATGCCATGGAATCTTTCTGGAGACGCTTGAAATATTATGGGATTGGCTTTGGAATTGGCCTCATTCTTACATTCGGATTTTTCAATACGCGCGGTTGCAGCTGGATGCCATCCAATCGTGTCAAGGAATCTATGAATGCCCGTATTTGGGTAATGGAATCCAAATCCCAACAAGAATTCTTCAAAGACAAGCACTTTACGAAAAAAAGTTTTTACGAAGCTATTCAAGAAGCTTCTGTTGCTTTTACAGAAAGTAAGCGTCACGGAAATCACAAAATCTATCAGCTCTCCATTGAAAATAAAGACGGGAATACCATTCCACTACTTGCGCGCATGACAGATGAAAGCGCTCTTGTTGAACTCATTGCAACGCCAAAAAATTGGCAATCTTTTGTCAAGTCAAAACAGCGTCCAATATTTGGGACTATCATTTACACTCCCAAGCAAAAAAACTTGTTCTATCTGCCAGAAAATCGAGCCCTTAAAGAAGAATTTGCAAGTATCGGTATAGCCAACAACGAACAACTCAATTTCATCTTGCAGAAAGCTCAATTTTCTTATTTGAAATCCAAGCTTAAGGCCACACCAAAACCTCTATTGGCATTTCAAATTAACGTTGCAGCAAATGGCCGTGATTTTCTTCAGGCTCGAAAGCAGACTGTCTACTGCATCTGGTATAAAGACAAAATCAAGGTTATCGACCTCGAATAAGCGCTGTTAAAAGCCGTATAATTCACAGCTTTTCCTTAAAAATTGTTCAAAAGTTCGCACCAATACCGCGTTGCTTGCCAATTGATTTTCTATCTTTGATATATGGAATTTACTGCGGAGCAGATTGCTGGTATACTAAACGGAGAAGTCATAGGCAATCCTGCTGTTGCTGTTAGTGCCCTTGCCAAAATCGAAGAAGGTCAGCCTGGTGCACTCAGCTTCCTTTCCAATCCAAAATACGAATCCTACATCTACACCACGCAATCAAGCATTTGTATTGTCAATCAAACTTTTGAGGCTGCCAAAGCACTTCCCGATACGCTTACCCTCATCAAAGTCACAGATGCCTACGCGTGCTTTGCCAAATTGCTCGAGCTCTACAATAGCATGAATCGCAAAGAGCCAATTATTGAGCAACCTTGCTACATCGATCCTAGCGCACAAATTGGCAGCAATGTTTACATAGGTGCGTTCGCATATATCGGGAAAAACGTTGTCGTTGCCGATAACACCCAGATTTATCCCAATGTTGTCCTCCAAGACAACGTACAGATCGGTGAAAACACTTGCCTTTACGCCAATGTCAGTGTTTATCATGACTGCAAAATAGGTCAAAACTGTATCATTCATGCTGGAACAGTGATTGGTTCAGATGGATTCGGTTTTGCACCAGACGAAAACGGTGTCTACAGTAAAATACCTCAAATCGGCAATGTCGTCATTGAAGATGATGTCGAAATTGGCGCCAATAGCACTATTGACCGTGCCACTATGGGCTCTACTTATATACGCAAAGGCGTCAAGATGGATAACCTTTGTCAAATCGCACACAACGTAGACGTCGATCAGCATACCGCAATGGCAGCACAAGTTGGCATTGCAGGTTCTGCCAAGATTGGTAAACATGTCATGATTGGCGGTCAAACCGGAATTGCCGGTCACCTCAGTGTTGCAGATCACACCAAAATTGTGGCTCAATCTGGCATCCCATCCACCGTGAAAAAAGCGGATACCCTTATGGGAACACCTGCAATTCCTATCAACGACTACAAACGCTCACACATTGGATTTCGGAAACTACCCGGCCTGATCCAAAAAATATTTGAGCTCGAAAACAAACTCAACGATCTGCTCAAAAACAAATAAGCATGACAGAAAAACAACGAACACTCAAACAAAGCATCGTTTTTGAAGGTGTTGGCCTGCATACCGGAGAAAAGGTTCGCCTCGAGATTTTACCTGCTCCAGCCAATCACGGCTACAAATTTCAACGCACTGACCTTGAAAATCAACCAATTATCAAAGCAGATGCCGACTTAGTTGTTGCTACTGACCGCGGCACAACGCTTGAGGCCAATGGTGCCCGTGTTTATACCACGGAACATGTACTTGCCGCCTTATACGGTTGCCAAGTTGACAACGCCCTCATCCAACTAGATGGCCCAGAAATCCCAATCATGGATGGTAGTGCTTTGCTTTTTGTGCAAGGCATTGAAGCAGTTGGTTATGAAGAACAAGATGCCGATCGCGAGTACTTTGAACTCACTGAAAATATTCCATGGGAAGATACCGAAAAAGGAATTGAATTTTTAGCTATTCCCGATGTGAACTACCGCGTTACGGTCATGGTCGATTACAAATCTCCTGTACTCGGCACACAAC
>CAYPVA010000009.1:0-24255 GCA_964414045.1 uncultured Lishizhenia sp.
ATTCGTTAGAAATGATCTCGAAAAGCTCGTTGAGGTTAGGAGAAATAATGATTTCGATGCGGCGGTTTTTAGACTTATCGTTCGGGTCTACCGGATGAAACTCACTTCTGCCAGCAGCCATGATTTGTGCCGGGGACATATTTGAGTTTGCGAGCATTAATTCTACTACAGCTGTAGCCCTCAGAACAGAAAGTTCCCAATTATTTTTTGGCGATACGCTACTTGTCAATTTGTCGGTATCAGTATGCCCTTCAACCACAATTTCTAAGTCTCTTTCAGTTTCTAGTACCCTCGCGAGTTCTACTAATGCTGCTTTACCCTCTTCTTCAACTTTGGTGGAGCCGGAATTGAAAAGTAGCTTCGCTTCTAGGCTCACATAGATTTTTCCGTTCTTTTGAACAACGGTAAGCCCTTGATTTTCAAAATTTCTAAGCGCATTAGCAACCCTTGCTTTGAGTAATTGGATTTTTGCATCTTTCTTGCGAATGGCCTCTTCTAATTCATTGACGCGTTTTTCACGCTCTACAAGCAATGCTTGCTTCACTTTAAGTTCTTCATCTAGCTTGAGGAGTGCATCCTCTTTTCGTTGCAATTCTCTGGTTTTAGCTTCAAGTTCTGTCTGCAGCGTTGCGGTTTCTTTTGCGCTTAGGTTTTTGAGCTTATCAAAAGAATTTTCTAATGTTTCGTATTGGGCCTCTAATGTGGCTTGTTCTCTGGTCATCAAACGGATTTGATTTCCTAATTGATTGGTATCTCCACGTAAACGGCTAACTTCTTTTGCAGCTATATCATATTTTGACTGAAGATCTTTAGAGAGCACCTCGTAGTCAGTGCTGCTTTTTTTATATTTTGCGAGTTCTTCGCTGCAGCTTTTTTCGCGCTCCAAAAGTTCATTGTATTTTTTGGATGGCACACAGGCTGTAAATAATACAGTGCAGAGCAAGGATAGGGCTAAGGTTTTTTTCATGAGTTCAGTCATTTTTACAAAGATGAGTGGAATTATGGCAGGCAAACGCCCATTTTCTTGATTTTATAAACACTAAACTTTGTATAAAGTAACACGAAGCGCATGGGTTTTCAGAAAATGGCACTTGAATTCCGTAACTTTGCCCAATGAGTACAGCAAGAAAAAGCGATGCGAAGGGGCTAGAAATGTTGCAAAAACTAGCATTGCAAGACCTCTCTTCGGTCACGGAAGCCTTGAATTTTCTACGTGAAAAAGGCAAAGCACACTACCTCAAAGGTGTTTTTGAAAGTCTAAAAGGCAGCGAGCGTGCCAAACAACAGCTCATTATTGGCTTTCTTTCCGATATCCTAGATTCAGATGCCGTTGCTGAATTCATTGATTTTCTTGGATCAGAACCTGATGCTGAAATCAGAAAACTAGTGCTTTCTGCTATTTGGAATTCAAAACTTGGTTTCGACGAGCATTTACCTTTTTTCGTGATGTTGGCATCTCAAGGTGATTACTTGGAGGCTTTGGATTGCCTTACGGTTCTCGAAAACATGAGTGGCCCTTTTGAGGAAGCTCAGTTGCTTGAAGCGCAATTGCTTTTGAAGGAATACCTCGAGGAAAAAGCACCGCAAACTGATCAAAAAGCGCAAATTATGAGTGAAATTGCTTGGTTTGTAAAAGAACAAAATGAAGGCATCGATGCCGACTTACTTTTAGACGATGAATAATAACGATATGACGAAATCTGCCCTGCAATCTATGACAGGTTTTGGCAAAGCCAATGGCCAATTTCAGGACAAAAAAATTTCTGTTGAAGTGCGGTCCTTGAATTCCAAAGGTCTTGATCTCAATGTGAAAATCCCAAATAGCTACAGGGATATGGATACCGAAATCAGACGCATTGTTTCTGATTTATTACTCCGAGGAAAAATGGATCTTGGGATTTATATCGAGAGCCAAAATCAAACGGTAAGTAATTTAGTCAATACTGAACTCGCCACCCAATATTTTGAGTCATTAAAGGCCCTCAACGAATCATGGGGGGCTCAAACGCAAGATTATCTTTCCATTGTTTTAAAAATGCCTGAAGTACTTTCTGTACAACAAGATGCCTTAACGGATGCAGAAAGTGATTTTGTACTGGGCCTTGTCCGCGAAGCAGCACAGCAACTTCAGGTTTTTAGAACACAAGAAGGGCAAGCGCTTGCCAAAGACCTCCTTGCTAATATCGACGCTATTAAAGCCTTGCTATCAGCAATTGCTCCTTTTGAGCAAGAAAGGGTCAATCAAGTCAAGGAGCGTATTCAGAAAGGTTTGGCCAATATCGACGAAGCTAGAATTGATGTCAATCGCTTAGAGCAGGAAATGATTTTTTATGTCGAAAAATTAGATATTTCTGAAGAAAAACAGCGCTTGTTACAGCACCTCGATTATTTTGTCGAAACCATGCAACAACCAGCATCGGGTAAAAAACTAGGTTTTATCGCTCAAGAAATGGGCCGTGAAATCAATACGTTGGGTAGCAAATGTAATCATGCCGAAATTCAGCGTAAAGTGGTGGATATGAAAGATCACCTGGAAAAAATAAAAGAACAAGTGCTCAATTCCTTGTAACATGAATCAGCGCAAAAGCATAGTTATTTCAGCACCATCGGGTGCAGGTAAATCAACGATTGTAAATGCATTGTTGACCCAAGATCACCGTTTGGCCTTTTCTGTTTCAGCTTGTTCAAGAGCGCCAAGAGGTGCTGAACAAGATGGCATTCATTATTACTTTTTAAGTCCAGCACTTTTTAAGGAGAAAATCAGTGAAGGTGCCTTCTTTGAATGGGAAGAAGTTTATGCAGGAATGTACTACGGCACCTTAAAATCTGAAATGGAACGCATTTGGGCCGCTGATCAAGTAGTCGTGTTTGATGTTGATGTGGTGGGTGGCCTACGGATCAAAGAATTATTGAAACAAGATGTCCTTGCTATTTTTATTCAGCCACCAAGCATTGAAGAATTAGAGCAACGACTCATCAAAAGACAAACTGATACTCCTGAAAAGATCCAGATGCGCATCGCAAAGGCTGCAGAAGAAATGCAGCGCGCTAGTGCCTTTGACCACATCGTTGTAAATGACGATTTGCAAACGGCAATAACAGCGGTAAAAACACTCATTGATGAATTTCTGAAATCATGAGAATAGGTCTATTTTTTGGCACATTTAACCCTATTCATGTGGGGCATTTGATCATTGCCAATTACATGGCCCAACATCCAGACCTAGACCAAGTTTGGTTGGTAGTTACGCCTCAGAACCCGCTCAAATCTAAGGACACGCTATTGGCCGACCACATTCGACTTGATATGGCAAGGGAGGCCGTTATAGACCATCCAAATTTGAATGTCAGTGACTTAGAATTTCATTTGCCTAAGCCCAATTATACCATTTCAACCCTGACGCATTTTTGCGAAAAATATCCGCAGCATACATTTAGTTTGTTATTGGGCGAAGACAACCTTCGCAATTTCCATAAATGGTATAACTGGGAGCAAATAATAGAGAAGCACCGCTTGTACGTGTATCCAAGGGCTTTTACTTCAGGTGAAGTCAGTAATTCCCAACCCAAAATAGTACACCCCAATATTATTCTTGTTCCAGATGTTCCGGTGCTCGGGGTAAGCGCCAGTAAAATCCGTTCAATGCTAGCAGCGCAGCAGGATTGTAGTTTTCTTTTGACAGAAAAGGTTATCAACTACATTGAACAGCGCGGGCTATATCAAGGCCCATATTGACGTTAAGTACATCTACTGCTTCAAAGTTGAGGTCAATAAAAAAGGGAGCGTGTGCCCCCTTTATATCGCGTTAGTCGGATATTGTGCGACTAATTATAACTTGACAAATTTTTGAGTTCTTGTACCAAAAGCATCTTTAGCTACTATCAAATAGTTGCCATTTCGTAATGCTGAAAGGTCAAAATTAAGTTCTATTTGACTTGCCATTTTACTTTCAATGACTTTTCCTGTCAGGTCTTGAATACTGACTACTGTTTCTGTACTAGGGAAGTAGCCGCTTATTGTTATGTTGTCAGTAGCCGGGTTTGGTACTACGTTAAACGGACCAATTCCATAACAGATAACAATTTGACCATTTGTTCCTACCATGATGTGGTATCCGTCAAAAGTTACAGTTTGTGTAATTGGAGTTGGAGGAAGGCCTGGCAATAAAGAAATAAGAACAGTTGCTGTGACTTCAATGGTGATAGGAAAAACACCAACTGTGTCAGTTGTACCATAAATATTCGCACAACCGTTGCTTCCACCTAAATAGGTGCAATTGCTTACATTGCAGGCATAATTGTATCCTGGTGGTAAGCCGATTACATCAGAAACCGTGAACTGCTGAATGACAGAGCCAACAAAAGCACCACTTGGATCAATTGCAGGAGTTACAGAATCTGGAACTTTGAAATTGAGGTCTGTTGAGTAGAAAACATTGGGATCAGCTTGCGGGAAGTTTTGTGTGGTATCAGGCCAAACGCCATAAGTAGAGTCTACAAAGTTGGCGCCTGGTGTACAAGATTGTGCAGCTGCCACAAAGTAAGCCATTGTAAATAAAGAAGATAGGATGAGTTTTTTCATAGCTTTAGTATTTAATTCTAGGGTAAAAGTACTATTTATTTGCTGTAAACTTTGGTGAATTTACGTAAGCATGGGCATTTTTCTTGGTCAAAGGCTTTGCTTACCTTTGTCAAATGGTATTATATAACGTAACAGTCAGTATTGATGCAGCTATTGAGCATGATTGGTTGAGCTGGATGCAACAAGAGCATATCCCGGCTGTCATGCAAACCGGTTGCTTTGAGGAGTGTAAACTTTCAAGAGTGAATGGCGAAGAAGATGGCGGTAAAACTTATGCAGTGCTTTATTTAGCCCCAGATCAAGCCACACTTGATCACTACCAAGCACATTTTGCTCCTGCGCTTCAAAAAGATCATCTGGACCGATATCAAGGTAAATTTGCTGCTTTTAGAACGACTCTTAACGTTGTAAAATCTTTTCATAAATGAGTGTAAAACCAAAGAAGCAACTTGGCCAACACTTTTTGAAAGATGCGGGTACTTGTCAGAAAATCGCCAAGCAAATAACTTGGACAACAGACACCAGAAAAGTACTAGAAATTGGCCCAGGTATGGGCGCCTTGAGTAAATATCTCTGGGAGATTCCTGAAATTGACCTTTGGTTGCTCGATGTTGATATCGAGTCTATAGATTACCTCCGAGCGCATTATCCAGCTCATGCAGCGCGTATCCTGTTTGGTGATTTTTTGCGTTTGCGCCCTTCTGAATTATTCGGTGACGATTCTTTTATCGTAGTAGGAAATTTCCCGTATAACATTTCCTCCCAAATCCTTTTCAAGTGTTTGGAATACCGCAATCAGGTCCCACAAATCATGGGCATGTTTCAAAAAGAGGTGGCTGTAAGAGTAGCTCAGGGACCAGGTTCTAAAGAATATGGCATTATCAGTGTCTTGTTGCAAACGTTCTATGATATTCAGTATTGTTTCACTGTAGATGAACATGTATTTATTCCGCCACCAAAAGTGAAGAGTGGAGTCATTCGCTGTGATCGCAACCAACGCGATACCCTACCTTGCGATGAAAAACTGTATTTTCAAGTGGTTAAAATGGCATTTAACCAGCGTCGCAAAACACTAAGAAATTCATTAAGAGTGTTACTTAAAGACCATCCACTTCCGGCAAAATTTGAAAGCCAGCGTCCTGAAAAATTGAGTGTCGATGATTTTATTGAACTAACGTGCCTCATTGAGCAATGGACAGCTGAGGCCAGTGTTAAGGAATAAAGTCATCTTTTTGCTGACTCCCAATTTCCTCGCCATATCTAAATAGCTTTCGACTCACAATTTTACCATTCTCATTGAATGCTATAAATTCTCCGTGTTTCAGGCCGTTTTTATAGTTGATTTCGTAAACCAGATGCCCGTAGCGGTCATATTGCCTAAACACACCATCTAATTGACCTTCTCGGTATTGTGCAACAATAGTCGGAACAACGCCTCCGGGGTAGTAGTTAGTCCAGGTGCCGTGTTTTTGTCCATTTTTATATTTACCTACTTCTTTGATCTGAAAATCAAGATGTGAATAGGCTTCATAGGAGCCATGGAAATTACTGATATCCTCTTTGAAGCCCATTTTGGTAATCCCTTCAGAAAGATTTTTTTGGGTGAAAATCTTGTAATGTTGTTTCTCTTTGAGTCTGCCATTGCTGTAATACAATAGCCATTCGCCTACTTTCAAGCCATTTTTATAGGCTCCTTTCACACTTGCGATCCCGTCAGGGGTATATGAAATCCAAATGCCGTCAAGTTTACCTTCTTTAAAGGTTGATTTATTCTTGATGCGTCCGTTTTCCCAATAGTTTTTCCATTCACCTTCTTCGAGCCCGTTTACATAGTTTCCGCTCATCAAAAGGGTGGAGTCTTCATACCAAGTTTGCCAAAGCCCGGTTCTTTTGTCTTGTAAATAGCTTCCAGTCCGATAGAGCGCACCATTAGGATAATAGTAAGTCCAGTCTCCTGCGCGTAAATCTTTGTCATAGTGGGCAACATAGGAGAGTTGACCATTTGGAAAATAATAATGCCAAACGCTATCTTGTTTACCCGCTTCAAAATAGCCATCCATATCTAACACGGATCCTTCGTTGTACCAGCTCCAATGTCCAGTTTTTAATCCTTTGTTAAAATAGCCAAAAGTCAAGGTATCTTTCTCTGAGCTCATTACTAAATACACACCGTCTAGTGAATCTTGAGCATATCCCACTTGTTTTTCTAAAACACCATCGTAGCGGTAGAATTGCCAATCTCCATCTTTTTTACCGTTGATAAAAGCACCAGCTACAGATAATACGCCGTTTGCAGTGCGCTCTTCAAATGGCCCGGTTTTAAGTCCGTTTTGAAATGTGTAGGACTCCTTTACAACCCCATCTACATAATAGGATACAAGTTTGCCATTGCCATTTTGTATGGTTTTTTTATGCGGCGTTTGTTCTTCCCAATACTCCATCAAATAAATGGTGTCATTGCTGACATTTTCAATGGATTTTGGGCTGCCATCGGGGTAGTAATATTCCCAGCGACCAACAGGGCTACCTAATTCAAATTGCCCTTTGATCTGTAAGGTTCCATTCTCTGTAAACTCCTTATAACTTGAGTCGGGTACATTAAAATTGAAATAAGATTCTTGTTTGACTTGCTTATTTGGGTAATAAAAAACACGTTTACCATGTAGGCGGTTGCGGTAATAAAACGCCTCTTCTTCCAAGACGCCATCGTAAGTGAAGAATTGCCATTTTCCATGTTTTTCATTAACAGCTGGCTTTACGACCCCCACATAATACGAACCAACACCCTGTACGTGCTTGTTTTGGGCATCCCAATAAAGTTTTACGCGTGGTGATAAATTCTCTTTTAGGATTTTAAAGTCTTGGGCACGTGCGGCGGTAGTTAACGCTAAGAAGACAAGAAGAAATCTCATGGGTTTTAGTATTTAACGAAACATAAACCGGAACATGAAAAATAAACCGAACGCTACAAAGAGAACCCCAATAACTTTATTCAAAAAGGTCAACATGCGTTCGTTTACAAAGTTCTTGATTTTTTTTGCCGTAAAAATCTTTAAGATATCAAAACTGAAGAAGGTTAGGAGGATTGTTCCAAGGAATAAAAACAACATACTATTGCTGTCATCTGTGCTTTCACGTTTGGCTATAGAAGCAACACTGAGCCAATAAAAAATAACCAATGGATTGGCAAAATTCAGTAAAAAACCTTTAGCAATACTGAGGCCTAAATTTCTTTTTGGGTCTTTGCTTTCTTTCAAATGAAATTTCTCGGTGACTTCTGCGAGCTCTGCATTGCCCGTGGTGATTTTAGTCTTTTTGAACCAATTGAAGACACCGTAGATAATAAAAATTGAGCCACCAACAATGTCAAAAAGTTGTTTATTTTCACCAGAAAGTAATGTGTTGATTTGCTCTACAAATAGGACCGCTAGTAAGATGTAAACGATATCGCTGATCAATACGCCAAGGTCAAGTGCCAACGCACTTCTGATTCCTTTTGTGATGCTGTTTTCAATCAGCACAAAAAAGACGGGACCAGGCATCACTGACAAAATGAGGCCAATTGAGAAAGCTCGGAACAATAAATCCATATAACAAAAATAACCTTTCCAAGCACTGAAATACTTTTTAGCACTGAATGTTACGGACACTGCGATGTTTATTTCGGGAAATCCACTAAATTTGTCATTCAATTTATAAGAGATGAAAACTTTGCGCGCCAATCAAAAACTTGAACAAATCATTGAAACCGTAGAAAAAAAAGGGATCACAGCTCCATCGCTCGTTGACGACCTCAAAGAACTGCGCGAAATGGCGCTACTTGAACAAGACCCTTTGGTTGTGAAAGTGCTCAGACTTACCTATGAGTTTATTACAGAAAACGAATGTTTTGATGTAGAAGCGCAATATGAAGAAGACGAAGAAGGTAACGAGTATCCTATTGAAATTGAAGACCAAGACAACTTATTGTATTTGTTGAACTTGCTCAAAAACGCCGATCACAAAATCAATCGCGAAGAAATCAAAGATTACCGTTCAGCACTTAAATTAGAATTATACTAAGCAACCCTATACAAAGGTCAAGCGTCTTTTCAGAGAACAGCCTTTGTTCATGGTTTTAATTACTTGCAGAAAAACCTGGATGACCTCCAGGTTTTTTTTGTTAGTTACAAAACTGACAATACTTAGCGTCTGGAAGGTGCTCGAAGTTGATTGCAGGATCAAGTAATTCATGAAGCAAGGTGCTGAGCCCTTCGTTCAAGAGTTCAGCAATAGGGGAAAGGTCTTTTGATTGGTCAATATTTAAAGCAAAATCACTTTCGCGATTGATCAAAGACTCTATACGCGCTTCATGAGGGATGAAGCCAAATTGTTCTCGAAAAAATAAGCAATATAAACTCAATTGAAGGGTATGCTTAGGCCCTGATAAATTGGTGAGTGCATCATTCTTGGAGGTGATTTTTACTTCCTTGGCTTCTACCTTTCCCGACTTATAATCGATGACACGGTAATGATCGCCGATCCGGTCAATGCGGTCAATGTATCCTACGAATTTGAGTGGAATATCTTTCCCATTGATTTGGTAATTGAGCACAAGTTCAAACCTACCCTCGAGTTGTTCAATGAATAATGGTTCTTTTAAACTTTTAATAAAACTCAATTCTTTGCATAAAATCTCTTTGGTGAGGTCTAATGCCATTTCGAAGCTTAGGCGGTTTTTTCCTCGACTAAAAAGTTGTTCGTTTTGATCAAAATACTTGAGAAATTGCTTTCTGAGCTCTTCTGGATAAATAGTGAGCATTTTGGCCACAGCTTTTTCTGTGAGCGGGCCTGGAGCCGGCTGCACGTGTTTCCCATTTTTATCGCGCTGTGCATATGGCGTATACAGCTCTTCAAGACAACTGTGAATGAGTGAGCCAAATGTATGTTGTGCTAAATCTTCTTCAACTTCATCTTCCTCGCCAAATTCAACGACATAACGGTAATAAAAATCCAGTGGACACGCTAAGTACTTTTTTAGGGCAGAGGCTGAAACACCGTTTGCCAAGTAGTATTGGATGCGATCTAAAATGGCAGGTGACTTTGCAATAATGGTGCTGTCAATGTTCTTTTCCGATGCGGGAATTTGATATTTATATTCTTCCCATTGAATGGTTGGATTGGCTTGTAACCATTCCATTTGTAGTTGTAGCAGGTATCTGCTTCTTTCACTGCTACCCAAAACTTCGCTCGCACTGGTATAGGTAAATGTGAGCTGCCTGGCCTGATGCAGCAAACGGTAAAAATGTTGCGCAAATATGCCTTGTTTGTCACGGTTACTGGGCAGACCAAATGCCGCACGGAGGTCCATCGGAATGATACTTTGAATCGGATTGGTAGGAGGTAGTTTCCCTTCATTCATCCCCAGTACATAGACATGTTCAAAATCTAGTAAACGCGTTTCTAAAAGCCCTGTAATTTGGAGGCCATCCGTCGGGTTTCCGAGATAGGCAAGATGCGCTTTAGTCCAGTGTTGGTAGAATAACTTTTTGAAACTTCCGAGCGTCATGTTTGGGTAACCTTCTGCTAATAAATTTTCAAACTGGCGGCAAGCTTGCTCAAATGTGAGAATGGCGGTATGTTCAAAATCGTTGGCTTCTGGAATTATTTCGAGCAAACAAGCATTGATTAGTCTGAGTTGGGCAACAGCTGAAAGCCAATTCTGCTCCCAAGCTGAACTTAATAGTGCTATGAGTTGTTGGCTTCGGCCTTTTAAATTTAGTTGTGAAATATTTTGAAAAACCCTGTTGTATTTCACCGTTTGTTTTTCCGCATTACTGAGGGCCTGTAAAGCTTCTTTGTCGAGGCAAAGACTTGTAAATGCATGGTGACAAAAGCGCTGGAAATCCTTGTAATAGAGGGCAGTCGTTTTAAATTTCTGTTTGTTTTCTTGTATCTGAAAACAGAGGTCTACCCATGTTCTAATAGGGGTCTGTTCTAATGGTAAGCCCAAGGTGATGTTTGCTTTGCCAACAACCTTTGGAATGTGTCTTAATGCGGCATGGACCAACGTTTCATCTGCGAGGAGTACCAATACTTCGCCCCAGTCTTTGGGCTGAAGATCTTTGAGCTCTGTAGCCAATACTTTAACCTGCCCAATATGTTGAGCACACTCAATTACTTTGACCTTATATGCAGATTGGCCCAAATTGGTACTTAAAAATTTGGCCTCTGTTAGCCCAAAATGAGTCAGGTTTTTGCGTTGAAATGCGCCAGCCTCATGGTGCTTATTGTCATAATAATAAGCATCAGTATCTATATAAAAGTCAGCTTGTTTTCTTTTTAATAAAAACTGTACGATACTTTGTTCCGCGCCACTTAAGGCGTTGAATCCGGCAAAAATATAGTGTGTTTGGTCGTTAAGAATCAGGGCAGGGTTTTCTGCAATGTAGCGATACGCCATTGCTTTAGTGAAGGCATTTTTGGCTGAAAGTACTTTGAGTAAACCGCTATGAAGGTGCGAAATATGCTCCCAGAATGCCATGAACTTCTTTTGGGAAATAGAATAATTTTCTTCATCGATTTGCCAGCTTTCTAAGGCTTTGATCGAGGCTAGGTTTTTGTAGAGTTGTTGCTCATTGACCAAGTAACGATCAACGTCGTCAAAATCAGACATTAAAATTGGCCCCCAACTTAGGAATTCTTCAAAAGACTGTGCTTCGGTGCCCAATACATTTTGATACACTTCAAAAAGCAGCAGCAAGACGCGTGTAGGGTGTAATATTTTTTTGGGGCTAAGTTCGGCAATCCATTGGTCAATGGTTTGGATATTGGGCGCTAGAAGTGGCCCTTTGTTTTGGCGGAAAAGTGCATTGAGTAGGTAACGCTTCGCTCGTTCAGAAGGCAAAATAACGTGTAACTCCTGCTTGTTTTGAAGATGGGCTAGTATTTCTAGGGCAAGTTTATCAAGGACCTTCATGTGGCAGCGTCAATCGAACCAAACTTTTTCAAAAAATGAAAATGGCCTATTGGAATGCATGAATTTATTCCCGCCGTAACACTTTAACACCACAAAATAGCCCGCTCCAAACTGAATTTGGACATAATTGAGACCTTCAGGATAGGTATCGGAAAGTCCAAAAAAGACAATAGAACCGTCGTCAAGAATCTTTTTGGTGATGTTTGCACCTGTAGGTGGGTTGATATAAATGCTAGCTAATTCTTCTTGAGAAATAGTAGGATCGAGCAGTTGCAGATTGATTTCAAATGTATTGCCCTGACCTAACTCTCGGTAAATGATTTTTTTTGTACCGTCTTCGAGATCAGTAACGTAAGGTTTTCCTGGAAATTTGGCAATGAGCCCAGATGGCTCATGCGTAAAAACAAATTCAGTTGCTTTTTTTAGTTTTTGCTTGACAGCAGGTGCTTGATCTGCCACTGACCAAAGAACAGGTCTCACCCGAAATCCTTTGGCACGCAACATTTGAACCAAACCATCGTCACCACCGAGGTGCCCGGCACCGATCGCACAAAAGAAGGAAGCATTCCCTTTTAATTGTTCAGAGAGTTTTTCGAGCATGAGTTTGTTGCGCTTGACAATTACTTCTTCGTAAAGTTGGTCTTGAACAGATAAATTAGATTTCATAAAGCGCTGCAACGCATCGATATCACCTTTCAGGTAGAGCTCTTTGAGTTTTTCTTGCGTGAAGGCATTGATCCCGTTGTCAATAATTCTGCGTTCGCTTAAGTTAAATTCGTTGGTAAGGGCATATTGTTCCTCTAGCGCTTCTAGGGCCATGAATTGTTTGTTGTACTGCAAGCCTAATACTTGAAAATAGGCATCGAGAAATTGCGGCATGCCGTCTTCTGAGCCGTAGATTGTTTCAGAACTTACAGTTTTACTGGTATATGATTTACCTTGATCATCAAATCTGGTTTCTGGCAGTGTTTTTCGGCTGTCCATGGTTTCAAAGAGTCGGTAAATATCGGTTTCTAAGATCAAAACTTGAGCTTGATCAAAGCAGATATAAACACTATCAGAGAGGTCGAAAAGTGATCTGTCATTGGCGTGCAGGGTGCCGAAAATATAAGATTTAACTTTTGATTTAGGGTGGCTAATTTCCCATAGCAGCTCTTTCTCGGGCAAAATCATTTGAGAATAGCCCAAGGTGTAAAAACTGATCAAAAAAAGGAGGATTCTAACCTGCATTATTCAAAGTTAAGCAAATCCCTTTACAAGTATCAGAGATGCAAAAAACTTAGATGAAAATCCTTTGAATGTGATCTTCGGTGTAAGCATAGGCGAGGTAGGCCAAAGAGGGCACTTCTTTGGTCATTATGAGCGGACTTTTTCTGCCGATTGCGATTTTGCCGTGAGACGCACTTAATTCAAGCGCAGCAGCTGCATTAATCGTTAGGGCGTTGATGGCTTCTTGTGGGGTCATTTTCATTTTGATACAGGCCAATGACAAGATGTGCATGAGGTGGTAGCTCGGTGAAGATCCCGGATTGAAGTCACTCGCTAAAGCAACAATTGCATTGGCTTCGATCAGTTTGCGCGCTGATCCGTAAGGGATGGATAAAAAATGCGAACATCCGGGTAGAAGTGTGGCGATTGTTGAACTTACGGCTAAAGCATCGAGGTCGTTTTGGTCGAGTTCTTCTAGGTGGTCAACAGAAATGGCTTCTTTTTGAATAGCTGCTGCAACCCCACCTAAGACAGAAAATTGATTGACATGAACCTTAGGTTTGAGCCCGTATATTGCCCCTGCTTCTAAAAGATGAGACATTTCCTCACACGTAAAATAGTTGCGTTCGCAAAAAACATCGATGTAATCCGCTAAGTTTTCTTGTGCAATTTGAGGTAAGATGTCATTGATTAGTAAATCGATATAACCGGCTCTGTTTTCTTTGTAGGCTTGTGGTAGTGCATGCGCTCCTAAAAAGGTTGCTTTAATTGCAATCGGAAAATGAGCCTTTAATTGAGCAATGACCCGCAGCATTTTGAGCTCCCCCTCGACACTGAGTCCGTAACCTGATTTAATCTCTAAGGCACCCGTTCCGGCGGCAATCATTTTTTCAATCCGGATACAAGCAGCCTCGAAAAGCGCCTCCTGATTCATGTCATTGAGCTTCCGAGCAGAATTGAGGATCCCACCACCTTTTGCCGCGATTTCTTCGTAGGTTAGGCCTAAGATTCGATCTACAAATTCTTCTTCCCGACTCGCAGCAAAAACGGTATGCGTATGTGAGTCAATAAATGCCGGCAATACAAAACAATTGGTCGCATCGATGACTTCGACGTCTCGCCAATCTGTAATGCCCGGCCAGTCCGACATTAGGCCGTAATCCACGACCGTGTTATCTTCAAGGGCAAGATAGGCGTTTTCTAGCACCGGGAGCTGCTGCATTTGCTTCCCCCTCAGGACATTAGGGAGGTCTTCTCCGACCTGCACTAAACCTTTGATGTTTTTGATAAATTGTTTGCGCATACGTAATTTCACTGTAAAGATACAAGCAATTTCGGCTTAATTTCGAGTATGTCTATTACAGAGCCATGGCGCAAACACGATGTCCTCGGTAAATGGGGCGAAGACTACGCTTTGCAGTACCTCCTCAAGGCCGGATACACTTTAAAATGCCGTAATTTCAGGTTCAACAGAATGGAAATAGATTTGATCATGATACATGACAAAACACTCTTGATGATTGAAGTCAAAACACGACAAAGCGCAACGCTTGGAGAGCCCTGGAGAGCAGTTAATTTTGCCAAACAAAAACAAATTGTTCGGGTGGCTAATTACTACACCAAAGCTATTCAATGGCCACATGAAGTGCGTTTTGATATCATTTCAATTGTGCACAATCAAGAAGGTACGGCACTCAAACACATTGAAAACGCGTTTAGTCCGCGTCCTTAGGCTCAATTAACTTAAATGTGTAGTGCACGATCTGCTGTTGCAGCAAGTGCAGCTTCTTTAATAGCTTCAGAATAGGTGGGGTGTCCGTGGCAAATTCTAGCAATATCTTCGGCAGATGCTCTGTATTCCATGGCGGTTACAGCTTCCATGATCAGATCAGCTGCGCGTGCCGCGATCATGTGTACGCCCAAGATTTCATCGGTTTGGCTATCGGCCAAAATTTTGACAAAACCACTGGTGTCCATGCTAGCGCGTGCACGTCCTAGTGCTTTAATTGGGAAAGATCCGGTTTTGTAGCTCACGCCCGCTGCTTTGAGTTCTTCCTCTGTTTTACCAACAGCTGCAATTTCAGGCCAAGTATACACCACACCTGGTATAAGGTTATAATTGATGTGTGGATGTTGACCCGCAATAGTTTCGGCAACAAACACACCTTCTTCTTCAGCTTTGTGTGCGAGCATGGCTCCTCTTACGACATCTCCGATGGCATAAATATGAGTTTGAGCAGTTTGTAAGTGTTCATTGACCTCAATTTGTCCACGGTTATTTACTGCTAAACCAGCCTTTTCAAGGCCTAAGCCATCCGTGTAAGGTTTTCGACCCACAGCGACCAAGCAATAATCAGCTTCGAGTGTAACGACTTCGCCTTTTTTGTTTTCAGCTTTGAGTTCTACTTGTTTGCCTTTGTTTTTCACTTCTAGAACTTTATGCTCTAAATGAAATTTAAAGCCTTCCTTTTTCAAGATTTTTGTAAATTCTTTTCCCAAACCTGCGTCCATAGTAGGGAGTATACTTGGTGCAAATTCAATGACTTCTACGGAAGTACCTAAGCGCGCGTAAACAGAACCTAACTCAAGGCCAATAACGCCGCCGCCGATCACCAACATTTTCTTTGGAATTTCGGTCATGTTGAGTGCTTCTGTTGAGGTAATGATGCGTTTTTTATCAGGTTCCATACCAGGGAAATAATTTGGCTTACTTCCTGTCGCGATGATGATGTGTTTACCTGTAATTTGGGTAGTTTGTTCACCGTTGATCTGGACAGTGTGGGTGTCAATAAATGATCCAAGCCCGTGATATACAGTGACTTTATTCTTGTCCATAAGGTATTTAACACCTGAGCACGTTTGAGAAACCACCTCGTTTTTACGGGCAATCATTTGGCTTAAATTAGCTTTCAAACCAGTGATTTCAATACCGTGTTCGGTAAAGCTATGTTGTGCATTGTGAAAATGCTCAGATGAATCAAGTAGTGCTTTTGATGGAATACAGCCCACATTTAGGCAAGTACCACCTAAGGTGTTGTATTTTTCAATTAAGGCAGTTTTCAAACCCAATTGGGCGCAACGTAAGGCTGAAACATAACCACCGGGTCCAGAACCAATCACTACTACATCAAAAGCATCCATTTTCTTAAAATTTTTTACAAAGTTACTGTTTGTCTACGAACAACCAAAGCCTTAATTTTGCGTTATTATATTGTGCTAAGAATCAGCTGCTTCCTTGTTTTCGTTTTTTGCCTGTTTTTCCAGCAGGTAAAAGCCTCCCATATCATTGGAGGAGATATCTATTATGATTTTTTAGGCAACAATCAATACCGCTTTTTCATCACACTTTACCGAGATTGTGCATCCACTGGTGCTGAATACGACAATCCGTTGTATTTGTCTGTTTTCAAACAAGGAAATGTACACGTACAAACCGTACAAGTACCCTTCCCAGGATCGGTTATCTTACCAAATAATTTCAATAATCCGTGTGCCACCCAACCATCCGGAATTTGTGTTGAGCGTGCCATTTATCAGGTTGTACTCACGCTACCGCCAATACCTGGTGGCTATACAGTTTCTTATCAACGATGCTGCCGTGGCCCCAATATTACTAATCTTCAATTCCCAGATGATACCGGCCTGACACTAGTTGCGCAAGTTCCTGGGTCAAATACCGGAGCAAGTAATAACAGCAGTCCGAGGTTCACTAATTATCCACCGGTGTTATTATGTAACAATGATCAACTCGTCTTTGACCATTCGGCTACAGATCCGGATGGCGATCAGTTGGTTTATTCGCTCGTTACGCCATATGCTGGTGCTAATTCAAATTCACCCCAACCATTACAGATGCCTCCGCCACCTTATTTTCCCGTAACATGGCAGGCTAATTTCAATGCACCAGCACCTTTAGGACCTGGTTCATCTACCATAATCCATCCCAATACTGGTATGCTGACTGTCAATCCAAATTTGATTGGACTTTTTGTGGTAGGCGTCCGCGTTCAGGAATACCGCAATGGGCAATTGATAGGAGAAACCATCCGCGATTTTCTCTTCCGGGTTTTTGATTGTAACATTCAGCTGGCTGCCATCCTTCCACAACAAGACCAACTTGCCACGTTTAATGGATATTGTGACGGCCTCACTGTAAATTTTGAAAATAATTCATTTGGGGGCACCAATTATGCTTGGAATTTTGGTGTACCAAATACAACCTCAGACCAAAGCAATCTTTTTGAACCAAGCTACACCTATCCTACACCAGGTACCTACACGGCTCAATTAATTGTCAATCCGGGTAATAATTGCACGGATACCGCCTATATCGACATCATTGTCAATAATCCTTTGACGCCAACATGGACGGCTCCAGATTCTTTGTGCCAAAGTCAGGCACTCGTTACATTTAGTGCGCAAGCCAATGATCCGAATGCAACTTTCTCGTGGACACTTCCGAGCAGTGCTTCTACTTCGAGTGCCCAGGGTGTAACTGTACCCAATGTTACTTTTAACACTCCAGGATTTCAGGTAGTTACACTGAACGCCCAAACCAATTTTTGCCAAGCAACATTTACTGATTCCATTTTAATTTTTGGAGACCCCTTAGCAGATTTCATCGTGCCGCCGCAAGTCGAATGTCTGGGGTACACGATTACCTTTACGAATAGCTCGCAAAACACCTATAATTATTCTTGGGATTTTGGTTTTGGACAAACCAGTACTCAAACTTCTCCTACCATAACTTTTCCTGCTCCAGGTCTCTATCCCGTCACACTTATTTCAGCAAGTACTGGAACGTGCGCAGATACGGTCTCTACATTCGTCCCTATCGGAGAACCCATTTTGTTGTCCATGACACATTCAGACTCTCTTTGTATAGATAACGCATTTATTTTTGACGCACAAGTGAGCGGCCCCTCCGGTACACAATATTTTTGGGATTTTGGCCTCAACGCCAATCCGCAACAAAGTACGCAGCTTACCGGCAACCAAGTATTTTTTCTGCAAAATGGCCTGCAACAAGTTCAATTGATAGGGCAAAATCCTTTATGTACCGATACCTTGACAGCAGTTGTGCGGGTTTTTGGTCACCCTTCCATAGACTTCGTCTTTATAGAGTCTTTGCTATGTGCCCCTTCCATTGCTCAGTTTGTCAATTTGAGTCAGACAGAAGTGCCAACTACATTTATTTGGAATTTTGGCGATGGAAATACCTCTCAGGTCCTCAATCCGAGTCATGTCTACACTACGCCAGGTAATTATACCGTAACACTGACCCTACAAGAACAGGCCGGTTGTCTGGATACTTTATTTATTGCCCAACAAGATTTAATTACCGTGCATCCAAGTCCGCAGGCAGGATTTGTTGTGAATCCGGATGAAGTAGATGTCTGCAACAATGAAGTATCATTTACGAGTCAGGCTGTTTCAGCAGTGAGTTACACTTATTTTGTGGAAGACAAGGGCTATACCTATCACGACCCCAATTTTGTACATGCGTATCAAACCGGTGGCACCGATTTTCCGATGCAAGTTGTTGCCAATGCGTTTGGATGTACAGATACTGCTTATGCGCGTGTTGAAGTCGCGCCATTTACGATTTACGCACCGAATACATTCATCCCCGATGATAATGGTCGGAATGATGTATTTAGGGTCATTACTGATTTTGAGGTTTTCGAATGCGCATTAAAAATCTATAACAGATGGGGAGAAGTCGTATTTGAGTCAGATAATCTTGATCAAGGATGGGATGGCACTTACAAAGGCCTGCCGTGTCAAGACGGACAGTATAATTATATTTTGAAATTCAAGCCCTGTCATCAGCCCAAGATCATGAGGCAGTATGAAGGAATTGTTCATTTATTGCGCTGAATCACGCAGTACGAAGTTTTGGCCAAGGTAGACTTTTCTTACTTGCTCGTCGGCAGCTAGTTCTTGTGCCGTTCCTGATTTCAAAATTTTACCTTCAAAGAGCAGGTATGCTCTGTCAGTTATGGAAAGGGTTTCTTGAACGTTATGATCAGTGATCAAGATGCCGATATTCTTCTTTTTAAGAGCAGAAACGATAGATTGAATGTCTTCAACCGCAATTGGATCTACACCTGCAAAAGGTTCGTCTAAAAGTACAAATTTAGGATCTGTAGCTAAGGCCCTGGCGATTTCAGTTCGGCGTTTTTCGCCCCCAGAGAGCCTGTTCCCAAGGTTTTTACGCACATGTGTGAGGCTAAACTCTTCAAGAAGTTGCTCTAGTTTTTCAAGACGTTCTTTTGGTTTGAGCGGCCCCATTTCTAAGATGGCTAAAATGTTGTCTTCGACGCTTAACTTTCGAAAAACAGAGACTTCTTGTGGCAGGTAGCCAAGTCCTAGTTGAGCCCTTTTGTACATTGGGTATTTCGTGATGTCTGTTTGGTCAAGAAAAACAGTACCTGAATCGGGTCTTACCAACCCGACCATCATATAAAATGAGGTCGTTTTGCCTGCACCATTTGGCCCAAGTAAACCCACAATTTCTCCTTGATTGACTTCTATACTAACACCGTCGACAACCTGGCGGCCGCGATAAGATTTGCTAATATTTTCAGTAGACAGCTTCACGGTAACGAAAGTACTAAAAATTCAAAGAGTAACGTGCCCTGATTCCGAGCGGACTAACGCCTGGAATTTGGTGAGTAGCTCTAAAGACGAGGTCTACGCGAATCACTTTTAAGATGTTTTCTACACCTACAGCTAATTCGACATAAGGTATGCCATTAAATGGCCGAACAAATGACGGGATAATTAACTCCTGCTGATGTATATCAGATAAGCTTCCTAACATGATTCTTTCAGTTGTTACTAAACGAAATTTAGTTTGCTTTAAAATTGGAATGCGGTCAAAAAATAATCCTTCCCAGTGGTTTTCAACAAAACCCACGACATAGCGGTCGCTGATGAATTCGATAAAATTAACCATATTGAAGGTACTCGTGAGTAACCATAAAGATTGGTTGCCTTCATGGACTTTCAAGAATGGATATGCTGTTTGTCCATGGATATAACCAACGTTAAATCCGTAACGCATACGGCCCAAAACGCCAAGTTGAGTATTGTGTTCGTACTGAAACTCATATTTTTGATAACTGTACGAACTCCCAAATATATCTTTGATGCCAATGATACTCTGAAAGGATAAAATGGGGTAAGGTGATCTTAATGCCGTTCTATCAAAAGATCCAGAAAGAAATTCTTCGTCTTTGGTCCAACGAATTCTGGTGGTCCATTCTGCAGTGGTGATTTGATTTAAATTGACGGTATCAAAACCAACCGTCTTTTGATAAGTGGCCAAGCCTAGAGGTGTGTAGTTTTTCCATTCAAAAGCACCATAAACAATGAGGTCTTTTTTGATATCTTTTTCAAGACTGAGTCCGGCTTTTTGTACGAAAGTGAGTTTGTCAAAAGGTGCAGTGCTAAAAAAAGTAGCAAAAGAAGTCCCCATGGAGGCAGCTGTAGGGGATTGCCCAATTTGTTCAATATCATAACTGTAATAGCCGATGAGCATTCCGCGTTTTTTTGGCGTGATATTGTATCTCACCCTGAGGCTATATTTGAATTTATCATCGCCAAAACCATAGGCGAGGCGTCCGCCAAGTTCCAGTCTTTTTGAAAAATCATTTGAGGTTCTGAGCGCGAGTGCAACTCTGAATTTTTCTGCAGGGTTGACACTCAATAGCGAAGCTGCAGAACCAATTTCTATTTGATGAATGGGCCAATAACCAGTGGTTGCAAAATATGTAAGCTTGCGCATATTTTGATAAAAGGGTTGGGCCTCAAGGGAGTCAACCATTTCTTGTATGCGCCCCTCTTTTTGCGTAAGTGCTTGAGGGCGAAGTGTTTCCCATTCTTGATCACTTCTTGTTTTGGCATTTTCCAAAACCTCCACCGCATTATCTGTTCTGTAAAAGGATTCGTCATAAGGCTGATTGATGACAAACCCGCTGCGTTGACTAGTTTTGCGGCCAATTAGGCCTAACAGTTTGCTTTTTTCCGTAGCCTTAAATGAGATCACCATTCTCTCTTCAGTGAGCATCCAAACTTCCTTTTGTACCTGTTCAAAGTGGTGCTCGAAGTAAAACTGATCGATATAATTGAGGTTAGCGGCATCGGCAATTTGAGCCGAAATTTGCTTGACAGCATAAGTGGTATCATGAATCCACATGTGTCCTTCAAAGACTAAATCACCTGTTCTTTTAGGTACAAATCTTAATTTATAACACCAATCGGCGCCAATGAATGTGGAGTCATCGAGATAAAAGTTATAGTAGGTTCTGGCATAAGTGGCTAATGGGCTGATAAATGATTTATTGAATAAATCGTAGATGTTATCATAAACGTTTAGATCAAGGTACATATCGCCTAAGAATTGCGTCATTTGCATATTCTCAACCCCCGTGATGCGTGTGGCACTCACCACTTCTTTCTTGACCTTAGGATCCTTACGGTAGTAATAATCAGAAACACTTTCAGACAGAATGATTGGAAGCAATGCCTTTTGAATGCTATCGGTTTCCATGTAGTCTTTAACCAGACCAACCCGATCCACAATATCTCTTTTGAGTAAACTTGAGTCGAGGTTATTGATGTCGAGTTGAATTTTATTATAGAGGTGATACTCGTAAGCACCCAGCTTCTCTTTGTTATTGACATCCTTGAAGTTAATAACCTTACGGTGGAGTTGCGCACCGCGGGTTTCTTTCGGGGCCTTGATGATTATTTCGGCAACTTCTTTATCTTGGGTTTTTAACTTGACATTGATTTCTTGACCTTGATCCTTTTGCACGGCTCTTTTTACTGTCTGATAACCAATCAGTCGAAATACGAGCGTATCTGTGGCATAATAGGTGCTGATTTGATAAAAACCTAATGTATCGGTTTTTGTGCTGATCTTGCTATCCTGGTATTGCACCAAAACCAAAGAAACTGGCTCTCCCTTTTGGTCAGTTACCCGTCCGGTGACGATGGTTTGTTGCGCCCATATCTGGATGCAGAAAAAGCTAATAAAAAGCAGAACGATTTTCTTCATTGACTTACTTTTCTTCGGCTTCTTTTTTACTAACGCGCTTGGCAACTAGAATACTGACCTCAAAAAGCAGGTAAATGGGAATTGTGACTATTACCTGAGAAATGACATCTGGGGGTGTAATGACTGCGGCAAGAATGAGGATTACAACAATGGCGTGTTTGCGGTATTTGATCAAAAATTCTGGTGTAAACAGGCCTATTTTGACGAGTAAAAAAGTAACGATAGGAAATAGAAAAAACAGTCCGGTGTAGAAAACCGTTGACAGTACTGTGCTCATGTAGGAAGCAATCGTAACGTCAGTTTTAATGTCTGGCGTAATCTGAAACGCTCCAAAAAATTGAACGCTTAATGGCGCTACAACGTAGTATCCAAATAAAATACCCAAAAAAAACAGAAGGCTCACATAAAATACAATACCTCTAGCCATTTTTTTCTCTTGAAATTTAAGGCCTGGTTTAACAAAAGCCCACAGCTGATAAAAAATGTAGGGGAAGGCTAATACGACACCTCCCATAATAGACATCATGAGTGCGTATGAAAACTGTCCAGAAAGCGTTGTACTTTGGAAATCAACGTGGATTTGGTCCACACACACACCGAGGTGTTCGCAAAGAAGTCTAAATGTAATGAAATTCGGGTCGACCATATTGAGAAAGACGCCCTCCATAATTTCACGCTGATAAACCCAAATGACAGTTGCAAAAACAATTACGGCAATTGCTGCACGCAATAAACGCCACCTGAGTTCTTCGAGGTGTTCGAGAAATGACATTGGTTGGTCGTCAGACATGGCGTAAAATTAGTGAATAATTCAGCAATTTGACATATTTAAAGAAGAACGTAAAACGTTTACGATGTGATGTTGGAAATTTGTATCATCAAAACACGGAGCTATGACAAGAAATTTTAAAATCCAGCACATTTGGTTCAATAATCAGGACGCCGACGTAACCATCTCAGGCCTGATGCAAGAAGATGTTTTATGCTATGAAACCAAATTGGTGATCAAAATGTCAAGATTGAATGCAGTGATCAATTTGTTACAAAAAGAAACAGGCCTAGAGGTCAGTGAATTTTTGTGTAGGTATGAATTTGGTTTCATAACAGAATACCAAATCAGTTTTCCTGAGGAAGTACAGTCTTGTCTTTGTTTAAACGAACTCCTTGGGAACCAAGAAGATTTGTTAAAAAAGATTGTAGCCTAATTAAGGTTGGATATAAACGGTCTCTTCATTGACCATTTCAGGCTCAATTTTGATGATACCCTGACCAACTTTATTTCCTTTTTGAGCTTTGATGTCCAAAACAGCGACACCTGCTTGACCTAATTGATACAATTCATTGTAGTTAAAAGTAGCTAAGCCATTTGCGTTGGTGTAAGACGTATCGTAAACGGCAACTTGCTGAGGTGTACTTTGAGTATTAGTTCCGTACAACACAACCATTGCATTGGAGACACTTGCGTTGGTTTCGTCTTTTACATAAATATGAGCGATAGTGTCTAGTTTTTTACGACAAGAAGTCAAGGAAACCAAAGTGACTGCTGCGAAAGATAATAGAATGAGCTTTTTCATGAGTGCTGCTTAGTTGGGTAAGTAGATCGTTTCAACAGCCGTGGTGTGCACCTTAGCACGGGTATAGCCGTATGCTGTTTTGTTATTGTATTTAACGATGATATCGAAGTATCCTGTTTTTCCGTTTTCACCGGAAATAGCAAAATAAGGGTTCATATCAAATGTGGTGAATCCTGAAGAGTTTGTGTAGGTGGTATCAACCCACTCTAGGGTAGCAGGTTCAGATTGCATGTCTCCGACGATAATGACTTTTGCACCATCGATAAGTTGGTTGGATGAAGAGCGGACAAAAACTTTAATGACCGCAGGATCTGTGGGTTCGCAGCTCCCTAAGATAAAGAGGAGGGAAACGGCAAGTAGGCTAGTTAGGATCGTTTTCATAGGTTTCTAATGTTCCAAATTTACGTTATTTTTTCAAATTTTAAAACTTCCAAGCGGAGTGCTTATTGTAAGGTGAGCAGAACTTGGTTGCGTTCTTGCTCCTTGATTTCTTTTATAACGGAGCCAGTAAGACCAAAATAAAAGCCATTGACTTTAATGACCATTACGCCAATTTGCCCGGGCTTGTAGTGTGAACTGAGGTCAAAATAGGCTTTACCTGCAGCGTCTGTGGTGGTGCTATCATCGATTGAAATAGCGTTGTGTGCGGTATCGGTAGGCTCTGCTTTTAGCCAAACTTTGGCGTTTGGCAATATTGCACCTGAGTCCGTAATTACGCTGACTTCCAAAGTTGTTGGAGCGGGCTCCTTACAGCTACTCAAAACGGTAGTGAGCAGGATAATTCCTAGAAAACCAACTAGTGCAGCGCGAAGCAGCTTTTTTTTCTCGTACATTTGCATATAACCCATGACCAACAACTTAAACA
>CAYPVA010000010.1:0-24020 GCA_964414045.1 uncultured Lishizhenia sp.
GTGCCACTGGCGTTAAAGACATGAACCGCCTCACCTGTGGTGCTTTCAACGGTAACGGTGTCGTTGGCGTCAAAGAAAGTAATGGTATAGAAATTAGTGCTGTCAGCACTGGCCTGTACGTGTACTTCACCGTTTGTGACAGTGAGTTGTGTCTGTAAATTACTCGGTTTTCCGGCCGGTTTTACAACGTCTGGCTCGCAGGAAATTAATCCTATGCTCAAGATTAGGAATAGCATCATTTTCATAGTTCTTTGCTTAAAGCGTTTTTAATTTTAGGTACCACTTTAAACCTCCGGCATGATGGCCGTACTGTAAATGTAAAGTCGAGTCTGTTGCACTTAGAATTCTATAAACTTTAGGCCCTGTAAAGAAGCCCATAAAAGCATTATTTGAAATTGTAATGGTGGTTTCTGTGCCCTCAGTTAACAACCAACTTTCATTCATTTGATCGTCGTAAGGGGCGGTGAAATCTCCTAAATTTTGAAAGGACCCCGGGAAAGACGCAGCCAATGAATTGTGCAGATAAACGTCTCCGTTTGTAATCATGTCAAACTTGAAACCATTCAAATGAAAGACATATTGATCATTATAGAGTCCGCAACCAGGTTTCTCGTTTGGTCCGGCTGCCCACCATTCAGGAGTAGGCCCAAGTGGGCTTTCTGGGTCAGGCCCAACACCCATGTGTCCGGAAGCACTTGAATCAACAACCCAAACTTTGTATCCTGGGCCATTCACACCACCGGTTAGTAATGTATAGTAAGGGTTGTTTAAAAGTGTGAAGTCGTCATTAGCGATGGTGACTTGTTTACTTGAACTACGGCTTCCTCCTTTTGCAAAAACAGTGAGTTTAATGGTGTAGGTACCTGCGTAAGGATATGTTGCTGTAACATTTGGCCCTTGTGCTTTAGAACCATTTCCAAAGTCCCATACACATTGAATGTCAGGATTATTTGCGCTTAGTTCTATGATATTTGCATTGGTTGCAGATGGGTTCATTGTAAATTCAGCATCTGCTTGACTTGGCGCAGGCCCGAGGGTTGGCTCGTATTTTTGACATGCAGCTAACCCGAGTGCAATTGTCAATATGCTTAAAAATAAGTTTTTCATGGCTTTTAATTTCTTCTAAAGATTAATAACCTGGGTTTTGGCTCCAATTACCTCCCGCCAAATCAATTTCAACTTGCGGAATTGGAAATACTTCGTGCTTACCAACAACAAATCCAGGGATATATTGTGCGGCTTGACCTGTACGTACGAGGTCAAAAAAGCGCAAACCTTCTCCTGAAAGCTCTAATCTTCTTTCATTGTAAACTTTTTCAATGTTGTTTACTGAGGCGCCAGGTATGCCGGCGCGCTGACGAATTTGATTCACTAAAGCAGTTGCACGGCTTGGGTTGCCAAGTTGGTAATGTGCTTCAGCAGCCATTAACAAGACATCGGCATAACGCAAAACGCGGTAATTGACAGGGCTCGTGAGGTCGTTGTCTGGCAAACCAATTTCACCTTGTTTTTTGATGTATTTGTTGTTGTAATATCCGGTGTGTCCACCAGCTCCGATGGCGTAAGTAATTTGCCCTGGATTTGGTTGAGCGGCAATAAATGCCTCGATGTCAAGTACTGTAGCTGCCCTGCGCGGGTCAATTGGTGAAAATGCTGCATAAAGCTCTGGCGTAGGTAAATTATAAGAGTTTCCATCGCCGTAAACAGGGCCATTGTACTGTCTGATTCCTTGGAAACCGACCGCAGCGTTGCCTTCTAAACAAATGAGGCAGCCGTAGCTCCCACCTTCAGCACCGGTATATTCTACATCGAAAATTGTTTCGCTATTGTTTTCAGCTGCGACACTGAATAATTGACTGTAGTCAGGATATAAGCTATACTGCCCTGAATCTATGATTTCGTCAAAAATAGCAGCAGCCTCAGTAAATTTGTTTTGATACAAATAAACTTTTCCGAGCAAAGCTTTAGCAGCACCTCGTGTTGCTCTTCCTTTTTGAGCAGCTACGGGGTTTAATACAGCAGCGGCAGCGATCAAATCTGCTTCAATTTGCGCATAGACTTCAGCTTTTGGTGAACGAGGGATTGTTCTTGCCTCTTCAATACCAATGCGTTTGTCAATAATCAATGGAACATCGCCAAAGAACTTCACCAATTCAAAGTAATAGTAGGCACGTAAAAACTTAGCCTCGGCAAGAATGTGCGCTTTTCTTGGAAAGTCGATGTTGTCCTTGTGTTCAAGGATGTAATTGGCACGAGTGATACCAGTATAATTCCAGCGTAAAACATTGCGTAATTCAACATTTACGCCTCCGTGTGTCATGTTATCAATGTCGTGTAAACCCTTACTGTCGTTCACGCTTTCGCCACCGGCAATGGCGTTGTCTGATGCAATTTCTCCAATCCAAAGTGTCAGAAAAGAACTTTGTAATAGATCATAAGCACCAACTAGTGCGCGTTCGAAGTCTTCAGGTGTTTGAAAGAAATTTTCTGCATCTTGTGCATAAGGCGGGTCAACAGAAAGGAATTTTTCACATGAAGGCAACATGAATATTGTTGCCAATGTTGCGAAGGTAAAAATCAGTTTTTTCATGACTTACAGCTTAAAATTTGATTTGAATACCACTCATGATTGAGCGGGCTTGAGGATACATTCCGTAGTCAACACCAGCAGACAATACATTTGATGATCCTAAATCTGGATCGAAGCCCATGTATCTTGTAAGGGTCAGGATGTTGTTTGCTGCAACGTAAACACGCAAGGTTTCAACGTGGATTTTCTTTGCAGCATTTTTTGGCAAGGTGTAGCCAAATTGTACGTTTCTAAGTCTAGCAAATGAACCGTCCTCGACATAGTAATCTGAGAAGAGGTTGTTGTTGGTTGCGCCAGTAGTTAGTCTAGGGTGTTCGTTGGTAGAACCTGGGCCAGTCCAGCGGTCAATTACATAGGCTAATTGGTTGGCATATGGTTGCTGACGCTCGTAATTACGGATAATTTCTTGCCCAATAGCAGCATAAACATTTCCGGAAAGGTCAAAGCTTTTGATTTTAAAATTGAAAGCAAAACCCATTGTGAAATCAGGGATAGCAGAACCTAGGTAAGTTTTGTCTGAGTCGTCGGAGAAATTGATTTTTCCGTCGCCATTTTGATCCACAAAAATGAGGTCTCCTGGTTGAGCACCTTCTTGTACAACAGCAGCGTTGTCAATTTCCTCCTGTGTTTGGAAAACGCCAGCTGTTTGGTAACCAAAGAAATAGCCAATTTCATAACCTGCTTGGAAGCGCGTAGCAACATCACCACCTACGCTAAAACTCGCGCCTGGGATGTACTCAACTCCTGTAGGAACACTTACTACTTGGTTATTGATAGAGGTGAAGTTGAAACTGAGGTTTGTTTGAAGTAAATTTTTAACAGCTGATTTATAAGCAACTTCAAATTCCCACCCTTTATTGGAAACATCACCAGCATTGATAATTGGTGGATATCCACCTGGGCCATAAGATCCAATAATTGCGGATACGTCAGGTTGGAATAATAAGTCGAAGGTGTTTTTTACAAAATAGTTGGTGCTAAAGTTGAGTACTTTTAACCATGTGAGGTCAATACCCACATTGAATTGGCGTGTTGTTTCCCATTTAAGATCTGGGTTTGCTGGTCTACCAATGGCAATACCTTGCGTGATGAGATCATTGAATACATAAACACCCTCACCATTCAATAAGGCACGATAAGCAAAGTTTGGAATTTGGTCGTTACCTGAAACACCATAGCTCATGCGTAGCTTCAAGTAGTCAATACTTTTACTTTCAAAGAAGTCTTCATCAGAAATAAGCCATGCTCCGGAAATAGTCGGGAAAATACCGTAACGGCTATTTGGGCCAAATTTACTAGAGCCATCTCGACGCAGAATCCCGGATACCATGTACTTTTCTTTGAAAGCATATTCTCCTCTTAAGAAGCCAGAAACGAGTCTTTCGGTGAATTCCCAAGAGTTGGTGTTGTTGAGAAATCCGCCTTGTGCTGTATTGGCAGAAATGTCCGCGTAGTCAAGTGAATTGTTCGGAATACCATATGCAACACCACTTAATGAAGATCCGTCGCGTTTAAATACTGAGGCGCCAAGGGTACCTTTTACTTTGTGATTTTCACCGAAGGTCTTGTCGTAATTCAAGAAGGTTTCGTAGGTGAGGTCAAGGAATGTAGAGCGCTCCTCGTAAACCGCAGCACCGCGGTCGATAAAGACGCTGTCTGCAATTTCTACTTGAGGAGATTCTAGATCCGCGTTGGCAGCAGTATTAGCGTACTTCCCGTCACCATACCATACAAGCGGAGAAAAGACTTTAGCTTCTACGTTGGCATAGTTGTAATTAAAGCGATTAGTGAGTGAGAGGTTTTCATTGAATTCATAGATAAATTCTTCTTTGCCAACGAATTTATTGGCTGTACTCCAATTATATTGGTTCTGAATTTGTGCGATGGGGTTAATGATATCGCTGACTTCTTCCATGTAGGAAAAGGTGTTAGGACCACTATAAACGGGTTCATTTGGAAATGCGTTGATGGTATTGTAAAGCACTGATCCAATGCCGTTCTCAGGTAACGTGCTGCGCATATCGGAAGAAAAAAGCAACACAGAATTAAGTTTCAGTTTGTCAGACATATCTGTACTGAAGTTCATGCGGGCATTGTAACGGCCAAAATTTGCTTTGTCACCACCCACAATACCGTCTTGGTTGAAATAACCTAAACCAATCGAGTAACGCGTATTAAGTGTACCTCCTGTCAAGGAAAGGTTATGACTTTGTACAGGAGCATTGCTAAATACTGAATCTTGCCAGTTCGTACCTGTACCTAAATTAGTATTGCTGAAGGGCATTGCTTGGCCACCAAAAGCAAAAGCTTCATTCTTGATGACTGCATATTCTTCAGCTGTGAGAAGGTCAAGTCGGCGTGCGGTTTGTTGCATGCCGTAATAGCCATTGTATTCAATGCTTGGCTTGCGATTGATGGCCCCGTTTTTTGTTTCGACGATGATTACACCATTGGCTGCGCGAACACCGTAAATACCGGCTGTTGCATCTTTTAGAACATTGATAGATTTGATATCTGCAGGGTTTAATGCATTGAGCCCTTCTGAATCGTAAACGACACCATCAACAAGAATAAGCGGGTCGTTGTCTCCAAAAGTAGACAAACCGCGAATGCGGATATTTGATGAACCACCTGGAGAACCTGAGTTACTTGAGATAGTTACACCCGAAACCTGCCCCTGAAGTGCTTGATCCATACGGGTCATGTTCATTTTTTCGATGTCTTCTCCTTTTACTTTGGAGGTAGCACCAGTGAGTTCCTTGGATTTTGCTGTTCCGTAGCCAATCACGACAACATCTTTGGTGTCTTGGGTCTCGGATGTCATTAAAATTGTCAAGGTTGTTTTGCCCAAAAGTGGATATTCAAGTTTTTCATATCCCATCGCAGTTAGCACCAAAACGGCGCTGTCTGGATTGCTTACGGAGATTTGAAATAAGCCTTGTGCATCACTGAGGATGGGTTTGCTTGTGTTCTTTACAAGAACCTTTACATATGGAATGCCTTCTGAGCGCTCATTTAAAATGGTGCCGCTCACAGTTTTGGCTTGTCCATAGACTTGCGTGACACCGATGCTACACAACAGTGCCATGACGAGTTTTCTGATCATAGTCGTTTTAGTTTTAGAGTGGGTTAAATATAGAAAAAATTTAATTATGGTAAAAAGAACAATAACATTTGTTATGGTTCAGATAATCAGCATTTTACTAAAAAAGAAACGGAGACACTCCTCTCCGTTTCCTGATTATTAACCTGTTTAACGCTTCGTTTAGAGTGAAAGCGAGACCCGAAGATACAAATATTATTGTAAAAAATACAATAAGTCTGTTTTTCTACATTTTAAAACTGTATCCAACGTCTTTTTTCAGTTCTTTAAATGCTTCTCCATCAAAAGAAAAGAGTTTTGCTGGTCTGTGCTTCACATTTTTTTGCTTTTCGTTTAAAGCAACAAGCGGTATGTTTTTAATTTTCTTTCTGAAATTGGCCTTATCCATCTCTTGGTTAAAAGCGTATTCATAAAGTTGTTGGAAATCACTGAGCGTGAAGCGCTCTGGCAATAAATCAAAACAAACTGGTTCGTTTTGTAGCTTTTGCTTGAGCATTTCGTAAGTATTTTCCAAGATATGATTATGGTCAAACGCCAAAGTGGGCATATTGTTCATGGAAACCCAACTGATGTCATCGGCCCAGGAGGATGCTTTCACTTGGAAGTCTTCAATACGCACCAAAGCAAAATGCGCAATGGTAATGACTCTACCTTGTGGGTGTCTGTTAGGATGACCAAATGATTGAGATTGGTGCATCTGAATATGGTCTAGCCCGGTAAGTTCTTTCAAAATACGCTCTGCAGCAACAGGAAGATCTTCATCTGGATAAACAAGATCACCGGGAATGGCCCAATAGTTATCATAGGGCTCCATCGCTCTTTTAATCAGAAGTACTTTGATTTCGCCTGCCTCGTATCCAAAAATGATGCAGTCAACAGAAAACGCGGAGGTAAAAAAGTCGTTGAATTCTATTTTATACATAAGCTTAGTGTCCGGCACCAGTGCTTTCAAAGGTTTGAACTCCTTTGCTTTTTAAAATAGCAGCGGTGCGAATTGCAAAATAAATCAAATAGGCGAAACAGGCTACTCCAACCCAGTATGATTGTTGAATGCCAAGTAGATTTTTGTCGGCTAAGGTGCCTTGCGCTAATGTGACAAATCCGCCACCCATGATCATCAAAATAAGCAAACTAGATGCTGTGTTGGTGCGCTTTCCTAAGCCAGCGATGCCCAATGTAAAGATGCAAGGCCAAAGTGTACTACAAAACAAACCAACAGAAATAAAGGCAAATACACTAATATATCCGGAACTAAAAATGCCAATGATAAGTGCTAATGAACCTAATGCAGAATAAAGCACGACCTGGCGCACAGGATTACCGTTTGAAATGAAATCGGCTGCGATGAGCACAAAAACCATCCCAACATAGGGGAGTAAGGTAGAAATGTCTGATCCACCAATGGTATTTGCAAGCGCGAAAATACTGAAGGCAACCAAAGGCAATAAAACACCCATCAGACGATTGAAGAGTTTAGATTTTTCAAAGACACCTGCAGCTGAAGCCCAGCGTCCAATCATCATGCTGGCCCAAAACAACGAAACAAAAGGAGCGACTTCGCTTTCTTTTTTGCCTAAATGTTGTTTCATGAATTCGGGCAAATTACTAGCCGTAGCAACTTCTACACCTACATAGACAAAAATGGCAATCATGGCCAACAAGACTTGTGGTTCACGCAAGGTGCTCATCACTTCACCAGGTTCATTAGGGCTGTCGTCACCGATACGGTCTGGAAGGTTTGAAAATTTAAAAAAGAGGGCAGCCAAAACAAAAACGGCTCCTAAAACTAGATATGGGATTTGAACGGCGCTTAAGTCTAATTCAGATGGGCCACTTGGGCTTCCGAAAATGGCAAAAGAAACAATAACTGGCCCTATTGTTGTACCCAGATTATTGATGCCGCCGGCCATACTTAGGCGCACATTGCCCTTTGCAGGATCACCCATTTGGATGGCGAGCGGATTTGCAGCCATCTGTTGAAAAGAGAAACCGATCCCAACGATAAATAAGCCACCCAATAACATAGGAAATGAACCACCGTTTGAGGAAGCCGGAATAAATAACAATGTTCCGAGTGCGGAAACCAACAGACCTAAAGCCAAGCCATTGCGGTAGCCAATGCGGTTGAATAAATCTCTTTTTAAGAATGAAGAGGTGGCAAAATAGATGAGTGAACCTACTGTGTAGGCCACATAAAATGTATTCTGAATCCAGAGTACTTTACTTTGAGTAAGGTTTAGGGCTTTTTTAAATACAGGGATGAGGATGTCATTACTTGCGGCAACAAAGCCCCAAAAGAAAAAGATGACAATCAGCGTAGCGAATGCGCTGTAGTTCGTTTTTTGCATGGTATTGGTTAAAGTTTTGGTCCAAATTACAATAATTTGGTTTTAACCGATATGTTGCTGCAGATTTTTTTCTTGATTCAGATTGAAAATTTGAGATATGGTAGCCACGATTGATTGCGTATCGAATCCGCAATCGGCCCAAAGTTCTTCTTGGGTTCCATGATGAATGTATTCGTCTGGGATTCCAAGTCGGATGACTTCAGCCTGGTATTTTTGATCAACCATGAATTCGAGTACTGCTGAGCCAAAACCACCCATTAAACAACCATCTTCAACGGTAATCACCTTCTTGAATTTACCGAAAACTTCGTGTAAAAGCAAGGTGTCAAGCGGTTTTACAAAGCGCATGTCATAATGAGCAATTGAAACCCCAGCACCTTTGAGTTCATTGATGGCTTCTTGTGCAAAATTGCCCGGATGACCAATGGTTAGAATGGCGATATCTTCGCCGGCGGTTACTTTTCGGCCTTGACCAACCTTGATTTCCTTAAAAGGAGTTTTCCATTCTGTCATGACGCCGTTACCGCGTGGATAACGAATCGAGAATGGACCTTGGTCTGGGAGTTGGGCGGTGTACATGAGGTTGCGCAGCTCTTCTTCGTTCATTGGGGCGGCTACAGTCATGTTCGGAATCATGCGCATGTAAGCCAGGTCATAAGCACCGTGATGTGTTGCGCCATCGGCTCCTACCAAACCTCCACGGTCCAGACAAAAAACTACATTGAGGTTTTGCAAAGCGACATCGTGCAGTACTTGATCAAATGCGCGCTGCATGAAAGAGGAGTAGATATTACAAAAAGGCACCATTCCTTGAGTTGCAAGACCTGCACTGAAAGTAACAGCGTGTTGTTCTGCAATTCCGACGTCAAAAGCACGTTTTGGCATGGCTTGCATCATGATGTTAAGCGAGCAACCAGAAGGCATTGCTGGTGTAACCCCCATGATTTTTTCGTTTTTTTCGGCTAATTCAACGATAGAATGTCCAAAAACATCTTGGTATTTTGGTGGCTGAGGTGATTTTGGTACGATTTTGACGATTTCACCTGTTTCTTTGTTGAATACGCCTGGTGCATGCCATTTTGTTGGGTTTCCTTCTTCTGAAAACTTGTAGCCCGCTCCTTTACGCGTGATGCAATGCAAAATTTTAGGGCCTGGAATGTCTTTGAGGTCTTCGAGGATTTTGGCTAAACCGATGACATCATGGCCATCTACTGGACCAAAATAACGGAAATTGAGTGCTTCAAAAAGGTTAGATTGCTTGAGTAGCGTACCTTTCAATGCATGGGAAACTTTGGAGGCTATTGTTTGCGCATCTGGACCAAATTTGGAAATCTTCCCTAACAATTTCCATACTTCGTCTTTGACTTTATTGTAAGTATGTGAAGTAGTGATATCTGTTAAATATTCTTTGAGCGCACCTACGTTAGGGTCAATTGACATGCAATTGTCATTGAGAATCACTAACAAATTGGCATCTTTTTCGAAGCCAGCGTGGTTGAGCCCTTCAAAAGCCAAACCGGCAGTCATGGCGCCATCACCAATCACCGCAATATGCTGACGGTTTGTTTCACCTTTGTAGTGGTTAGCTACAGCCATACCAAGCGCAGCAGAAATGGAAGTAGAGGAATGTCCTACACCAAAAGTATCGTATTCTGATTCAGAACGTTTTGGGAAACCAGAAATACCGCCTTTGTTGCGGTTTGTATGGAATCTTTCACGGCGGCCTGTTAGGATTTTGTGCCCATAGGCTTGGTGTCCGACGTCCCAAACGAGTTGATCATAAGGTGTATTGAAAGCATAGTGTAAGGCTACAGTAAGTTCAACAACACCGAGAGAAGCACCGAAATGAGAATTGCCAATTTCTGAGATGACATCAACGATATATTGACGCAACTCTTGAGAGATTTGAGGCAGTTGTTCTTGGTCAAACTTTTCACGGAGATCACTCGGAACAGTAATTTGAGCTAAAAGAGGACCTGGCGTGTAAGGATGGTTTGACATAGTAACAAAGTTAAGCGATTCGGTAACTATAGAAACACCCTAACGCATAAAAAGTTCAATTAGTGCGTGCTATTGGCTTTTAAGTTGTTTTTTTCCATTGAAAAAACGAAAAGCACGAATCCTAAAATGAGTAGGTTGTGGAAGAAGTGATTGAGGATGGCTTTTGCAAAAGAGATATTGCTACCTATGAAGAAAAGCACCAAGCTTAAGCTCAAGTACAAAAAGAACTTTTTGAGGTTATATGGAATCGGGAAATGGCGCTGCCCTAAAAAATAAGAGAGTGTCATTTGAAAGCCATAAACAATGAGCGTTGCCCATGCACTTGCCATATATTGATATTTCGGAATGTAATATACGTTTATGGCGATAGTTAGAAGTGCTCCTGCGATGGTAATATAGGCGCCGTATTGTGTCTTTCCACTGAGTTTGTACCAAATACTTTGGTTGTAATAAATGCCAAGAAAGATATTAGCAATCAGTAATATTGGCACCACTTTAAGCCCCTCCCAATAGGCCTCTTTTTGTATGAAATGCTTGAAAATATCGATATTCAAACTGACTAAGAGAAATACCGCACAGACCATCGCAACGAAAAGATTCATGACCTTAACATAAACAGTATTCCGGTCTTGGTTTTGCATTTGGCGAAAGAAAAATGGTTCGGCTGCATACCGGTAGGCCTGCAAGATGATCGTCACCAACATGGCCAATTTATAACAAGCGCTGTAGATGCCTACTTGTGACTCTGCGTACGTCAATGAATCTGGTATTGCGGGGTCGTAAAGGAGGTGTTTTAAAAGAATGCGGTCGAAGGTTTCGTTGATGATACCAGCAAAACCGGCAATAACTAAAGGAATGGCGTACATCCACATGCGTTTGTAAAGCGCCCAATCTTTGACAATGGCAACTTTGAATATATGGTCGTATAACAAAAGTGGCTTGGCAAGGGATGCCACAAGATTGGCAAGCAAAATAAATAAAATGCCTTCTTCCGGTCTTTCGGCACTGAAAAAGAAGATCATGGCAATGAGGTTTAAACCAATATTAAGCCCAATACTGAGCATTTGAATGCCGGCAAAGCGCAGCGCTTTTTCTTCAGCACGCAATTTGGCTAGCGGCAAGGCTGTAATGGCATCAATCATGACAATGGTGCCTAATAAAACCACATATTCGTTGTGCCCCTCAAAGAGCAGCGCATTGGCGATGTCGTTGTTAAAAAACAGCAAAGTGGCATAAAACAGCACATTGACCCCCACAACCGACCAAAACGCGGTATTGTATGCCTTTTCTTTGTCAGCCTCATTTTGTAAGAAACGGAAAAACGCAGTTTCCATCCCGAAAGTTAATAGGACAATTAAAAAAGCCACCCAGGCATACAGCTCAGAAATGACGCCGTAGTCAGAGGTTTGGGCAAAATAGTAGGTGTGCAACGGCACTAGCAAATAATTGAGCAAGCGCCCAATTATTGATGGCAAGCCATAGATGGCAGTTTGCCCAGCTAGTTTCCGAATAGGGTTAGCCATTAAGCATTGAAATTTGGCTTGCGTTTTTCAAGAAATGCGGTGGTTCCTTCTTTGAAGTCTTTGGTGCCAAAACACTTTCCAAATTCTTCTATTTCAACATGATATCCGTTGATACCATCTTGAAAACCGGCATTGACACACTTGATAGCGGCGGCAATAGCCTGAGATGAATTATTGACGATTTTAGCGGCAATAGCCTCGCAATGTGCAAGTAAATCGGATTGTTCTACAACTGCATTGACCAAGCCCCATTGAAGTGCTTCGTCTGCTTTGAGCATGCCTGCTGTAAAAATGAGTTCGTTGGCTTTGCCGCGCCCAATAAGTTGAGCCAAGCGCTGCGTGCCACCATAGCCTGGAATAACGCCAAGGGATGTTTCTGGCAAGCCCATTTTGGCATTGTCGCTTGCAATTCTGATGTGTGCAGCCATTGCTAACTCAAGCCCACCACCAAGCGCAAACCCATTGACCGCAGCAATAACAGGGGTAGCTAAATTTTCGACAAAATCAAAAAGACTTGACTGTCCTTTTTGAGCCAATTCACCACCTTGTGCAATATTGAAGTCGGCAAATTCTTTGATATCGGCACCAGCTACAAATGCTTTTTCACCGCTACCTGTAAGGATAATAGCTCTTATAGAGGCATCATTATTGGCTGAAGACAAAGCATCGTGCAAAGCTGCAATTGTATCTTTGTTCAGTGCGTTGAGTTGTTGTGGTCTGTTGATCGTAATGTAGGCAATTTGATTGCGAACCTCGGTCAGAACTAGCGTTTCCATTTTCTTGTTTTTGAAAGGTAAAGATAGTTAGAATAATCTTGTTCACTGATCAATGCGGCAGGCTGATCCTAAATGTTGTGCCCTTTTCAGGTTCTGATTGCAAGACAAACACCTTGCCTTTATGGTATTCTTCAACAATGCGCTTCACCAAGGTAAGACCTAGGCCCCAACCTCGCTTTTTGGTAGAATAACCAGGTTCAAAGATGGTTTTGAATTGCTTAGGCGTAAGGCCTTTTCCAGTATCTGAGATATCGATATGCACCCATTCGGCTACTTCCTGAACATGTATGCGCAGCGAGCCAATGCCTTCCATCGCATCTACCGCATTTTTACAAATGTTTTCAATAACCCATTCAATAAGCGATGCATTGTGTTGTACGAGTAAAGGACGCTCACCGGAGAGTTCATATTGAATATCTACTTTTTGAGAGAGCCGTGCTTTTAAATAGTTTAGGTTGTTTTCAATGGTTTCGGAGAGGTCGGCCTCGATCAGTTTGGCACCGGACCCAATTTTAGAAAAACGGTCAGTAATTTTCTCCAAGCGCTCGAGGTCTTTATGCATTTCGCGCGGAATCATGGGGTCGATATCCTGTTGTTCAAGATGGGCTACCCAAGCCATCATGGATGAAAGTGGCGTCCCGAGCTGATGAGCGGTTTCTTTGGCCATTCCGGCCCACACTTGATTTTGTTCCGCTTTTCTAAACATCGAAAACAAGAGGTAGCCAATCAGCACAATGAGTCCTAAGATGCCAAATTGCAAATAAGGCAGCCAAAACAGTTGCTTGACTTCTTCAGAGTCTTTGAGGTAGAGCAATTTGCGCTCTCCGTTGTAGCGCAATTCAATCGGCGGATATTGCTTAGCCATTTCGGCTATTGTTTTGTCGATTTGATTTTTTGAAAGTGCTTTGGCATCTAGGTTGCTGGCTAAAACAGCTTTATTTTTTGGGTCATAAAGCACAACTGGCACTAAATTTTTTTGGTCGGCGAGGTCTGAATTGAAAGATTGAATGAGCGAGTCAGAATGCGCTTGGAGGCGAATAAGTTCTTTGGAAAAACCATAACAAAGCGTCATGTACATATCCTCAAAAACTTGGATTTTGTAAAAACGCTTTGCGGCTATCCATGAATTGGCTAATTGTTGAATGGAGTCGGTATTATATGTGTTGTCACGAAACGAGCCATCTTTTTTTAAACCTAAGTTTCTTGATTGTGAAATGCTCCCGTCGTCATTCAACAAGATAAATGGGATGTCTTTGTTGGCTTCAATAATTTCGAGCGCAAAATCAATGTCTTGACTCATGCTTAGGTCTGAGGCTCCTAAAATGGTACGGTTGGCACTTACAACCAATTCCATTTTTTGTCGTTCCTTTTCTTGAAGTGCACTAAAGATTTGGCTACTTAAATCGACAAGCTCGGCTTTTTTGCGCAGGGCTATGGCCCATTGCTGTGCTTTATTGCGTTCGCGGTTTCCAATTTTTTGAATACGCTGGTTGGAATAAAACAAACTCGCACCAACAATGAGTAGGGCGAGTAAAATGAGTAAGAATTTCCAGCGTTGTTTGGAGGTGTAGAGGTCCATCAGACGAATTTAAGTAAAAATGAGTGCAAACTCAATTGAGCACCTCATTTTCAATACGTGAACAAACGGAAGTAAGGTCAAAATGTTGTTGGATTGCTTCTCTTTTTGCGTACTGAAATTCATTTGAAAGCACACAGTTAATTGCTAAGTTTAAATCGGCGTGACTGTCATATTCAAAAAGACAACCTCCTTGATATAAGTTAATTAACTCTGCTGTGCCGCCATTATTGGCTCCAACCACCGGACATTTTGCATAAATTGCCTCAAGAGTTGCCATTCCAAATGTTTCAAACGCTGCTGGCATAATAATGAAGTCAGCTGCAGCATACACAACTTCTATTTCTTCTTTAAATCCGGCCCATATCACATGTTTTCCTTTAGGGTGAGCTGATATTTTTAATTGGAGTTCTTTTTCAAAAGTATTTGGCTCATCCGCAGTACTGGCGCCCACAAATATGAGGTATTCGTTGCTTTCTTGTCTTTGGGAGAACATTTCCCATACAAAATCTTGTCTTTTTTTTGGATCAATACGCCCAACTACTACCATTAATTTGGAGTCTAATGGCCACATTAGTTTTTGTCTGGCGTCTAACTTTTCCACCGCGTGATATTGATCAAAAGTGATTCCCGAGGGAATTTCTTTGATTTTATCGGCGGAAACATTGGCTTTTTCTTTGACTTGCTGCACGAGATAAGGAAGCGGGCAAACCCAGGTTGTGTAAAAGACATACCTCAATGTTCTAAACCATTGTGTTCGCATTCCGCCCAAAGCCATTTCCATAAAATAGTGCACACGCATTTTTCCGAATGAAAAAAATGCAATGCTTGCGGCTAAGCTCATTTCTCTGTTATTGCGAAAAATGAGGTGACAAAAGCCTTTTTTAAGAAGCGCTCTGGACAACTTCCAAGCAAAGGCCCATTGGTAATGACCTGTTTTTTTCTGAACCGTATAATAAGGTATACTTAGTTTGCTAGCATTTTGAATGATCGGACTTTCTTTTTGTCCGATAATCATGACGCGATGCCCGCGGTCTTGCATCGCTTTCGCATTGCGCAGTTGGTTCATTTCTAAACCACCCCAACCTTTTGACAAACACAAGTACGCGATATGTTTCATAATAAGCGCTGCGAAATTAGCCAGATTTGAGGTAATTTTACCCCATGAATCAATTGAAGCACTACTTACTCAAGCCTTGGTTTGTTTTTATCCTCAGTTTTTTGGTGATCGCCATGCTTTTAATTTTCATAAGCCCTAATCTTTTTGAAGGGGAAATCGTTTATGAAAGAGGGGGGAAGCAATACATATTACAAGCGCCGCTGAGCTTGGCTTATTTTCTTGGAATGGGATATCACCCATCTGAAATGACAGATGTAGTAGATTTTTACCTCACCAAGCGTGGCTATATGTTGGCGTTTAGTTTGCTATTTGGCTTTCCGATATTATTTGCCTACAGATCACTTCTGGAAAAGCGGAATCAAAAAAAATAGTAAAGCTCAAAAGCTTGACACATACATTCTTGCTTATAAACTTTTTGTGCGCCCGCCGTCAACGGGTAGATTGATGCCATTGATATAAGAGGCCTTAGGAGAAACCAAGAAAGCAACAGCGGCGGCCACTTCTTCAGGTTCTGCGATGCGTTTCATTGGGCTTTCTTGCCCCATTTCTGTTAAAATTTCTTGCACAGACTCACCAGTTTTATTTGCTTTGACGCTGGCAATTTCGGTAAGTCGTTGCGTGTTGGTTGCTCCTGGTAAAACATTGTTGACCGTGATACCAAAACCACCAAGTTCGTTGGCTAGTGTTTTGCTCCAGTTGGCTACCGCGCCGCGTATCGTGTTTGATACACCTAGGTTGGGAAGTGGCTGCTTTACAGATGTAGAAATGATGTTAACAATGCGGCCATAGCCCTTTGCTTTCATGCCTGGCAAGATGGCTTGCATGAGTATATGGTTGCAAATGAGGTGTTGATTAAATGTTGCTAGAAATTCTTGAGGATCTGCATCTACGATTGGTCCACTTTTCGGCCCGCCTGTATTGTTCACCAAAATATGCAGCGGACCATTTTTCTCGATGTGCTGAAGTACTGCATTTTTGACATTTTCCGGATGGCTAAAATCGGAAACGAAATATTCGTGTTGTTGTCCGTTTTGGGTGGAAAGCGTTTGGATCGCAGATTTTAATTTCTCTTCGCTTCTTGCTGTCAAACAAACGGTAAAGCCGTCTTTGGCTAATTGTTGGGCAACGGCCAAGCCAATTCCTTGGGTGCTCCCGCAAACAAGAGCCTTAAGTTGATTCAAATCGTTATTCATGATTTCAAAAGTACATGAAACTCATAAGAATAGTTAAAGTTTTAATTTTTGTTTTTTAGATATTTAACGATATATTTGCGAATCTAGATTTTTAAACTTCTATAAAATGGGTATTACTACTAAACTTAAACCACTACATTTCTTGGCAGTTGTTTTAATGTTATTGAGCACAACCAACTTAATGGCACAGCTCACTGGTACTAAAACAATTCCTGGAAACTACGCTTCCATCGCGGCGGCGATCACAGACCTCAACACTCAGGGTGTTGGAGCTGGGGGTGTAACGTTCAACGTTGCATCTGGTTACACTGAGTCTACTACTGCGCCGATTATCATTACGGCAACTGGTACAGCTGCTAACCCAATCGTTATTCAAAAAAGCGGCACGGGTGCAAACCCAGTAATTACCCGCACCGATGCAGGTACCTTGAGTGGAACAACTCTTGGCGCCAACTATGATGCAATTATCATGATTGAGGGTGCTGACTTCCTGACGTTCAATGCTATTAATCTGGCAGCAAGCGTTGTTAGTTCGCCAACTACAGGAATTGAATATGGTTATTACCTTAGAAAATTGAGTGGCACAAACGGTTGTAAAAACATCACTATTACAAATTGTAATATTACCATGAACAGAGGCACTTCTGGTGTAGTAACTGGAATTATGTCATCAAACAATGATGCTTTGTCAACTACAACTTCAGCCACTGGTATTACAGTTACTGCAATTGGAGGTCGAAATGAAAATTTGAACTTCAGCAACAATACAATTCTAGATTGTGTAACTGGTATTTATGTCAGAGGTTTTGCCGATGCAGCGCCTTACAATTTTTACGATAATAATATTGCTACCAATAACAACACTATCCAGCGTTACGGAGGTAATTCAACGAGTACCGCTTACGGTATTTACATGATTTATTACGACAACGTAGATGCGAACAATAATGTCATTAACAACATGGCTAACGGTGGAGTTGCCGGAACAAACGGCCTTTACGGTATCATGTTATCAAGTTCATCTGACCATGGAAACGCAAATGTTATTAATAATAATATTTCAGTCATTACAACTACCGGATTCCGTTATGGAATTTACAGTTCTGGGTCAAGTACTACAGGAGTATTAAATATCAATACAAACACAATTAATTTTGGCGCTACCACATGTACTGGTACTAACTATGGAATTTATCGTTTCGGAACAGCTGCTGCTGCTAACATGAACAATAATAACATTCCAGCATTTACCGCAACATCTGGTCTTTTTTATGGAATCTACAACACAGGTAACGGAACAACATCTGGCAACACTATTGCGGGATATACATTGGGTGGGACATCATCACAATATCCATATTACCTATCAAATTTGAGCATGACGGCGTTCGGCAATACAATGACGAACATCAACTACACAGGAACAGGCACCTTCTATGGTTTTTATATTGGCAGTGGTGCAGCGGCATCTTCTTTCTACAACAATACTGCATCTGCCATTACTTGTGCCGGAACTACTTACGGTATTTATGCGTCATTCCCTGCTGGAATGAATGTATACAACAATTCGATCACAGGCTTGACGTCAACAGGGGCATCAAACGTTAGTGGAATCTATTTGACAGGTGGTTCGGGTATCATCTTCAATAGAAACAAGATTGCTAACCTTACTGGTTCAAATGCTGGAAGTTCTGTTTTTGGTATCAATGTTGTTTCGGGAATCTCAACTATTACCAACAATGTTATTGGTGATTTGAAAACACCAATCGGAACAAGTACTACTGCAGACATCATTCGTGGTATCTCCATCACTTCGACTTCTACATTAACTTCACACACGGTTGACTACAATAGCATTTTCTTAAATGCCACTTCAACCGGAGCAAGTTTCTCTACATCTGGTATCTTCCATACATCAAATGCAACAGCAACTACGTCAAACTTGATTTTAAGAAATAACATCATCATCAACTTGTCTGGTACAACTGGTACGGGTGTTGCTGCAGCATTCAGAAGATCAACAGCAACTCAGTTGAATAACTTTGATGCTGCATCGAACAATAATATGTTGTTTGCAGGAACCCCAAGCGCAACTCGTGTGATTTACATGGAAGGCACAGCGGTTCAGCAAACATTAGCGAACTATAAAACATTGGTAACGCCACGTGACGCTTATTCAATGACAGGTGAGGCATTTACATATCCAACTGCCGGATCTTTCTTCATTAGTTTGACCCCTTCAAGTGCAGACTTCTTGCGCCCAGTTGCTGGTATTTCTACTCAAGTTGAGGGTGGCGCTATTCAAGTTACAAGTACTACCACTGATTACCTTAATGCAGTTCGTGCGGGTAATGCAGGTTACACTGGAACAGGTGTTGCTCCTGACCGCGGTGCATTTGAATTTAATGGCACTACACCAGCACCACAAATCACAATTACTTCTGCGAGCCCGACACTTGCAGCTGTCTCTTGTACTGCCGTTGCGCACACATTGAACTTTAACATAGCTTCAACAGGTGGTGCAGTTACTTCAGCAATATTGAGCTATGCCTTCAATGGTACTGCTCAACCAAATATTACTTTAACCAATACCAGCGGTACAGCATGGACTGGAACAATTCCAGTAGCCACGCCTGCCAATGCTACTGTTACTTGGTCAGTGGTTGCTGCAAATGCAGCCGGAAGCACTTCTTTTAACGGAACTTCTTATGCAGATGCGCCACTAACTGGTGTAACCGCTACTGCTACTGCTACGCCAAGTACAATTTGTGCTGGTCAAACGACAAGCTTGGTTGCTAATTTTACTACAACGCTTCCAACCTATGATGCGCCAACAATGGGCTCGCCAACAACGGATGAAGACCTTGCCAATGTAACCATTACTCAAGGTGCTACAACATTATTGAACAACTCAACTCCGGTCAATTCATTGAACGGAACAATTGGTGCAGCAATAGGTGTACCTGGTGGTTATGCGGACTTCAGTGGTTTGACAATGGTAAACATGACAGCTGGTCAGACTTACTCTTTCTCGTTAACAAGCCAAACGGCGAATTTATTGTATACCTATAATAACTCCATGGCCATCTTTATTGACTGGAACCGCAATGGATTATTCACAGACGCTGGCGAAATGGTTTATACGCCTGCTGGTACTCAGAATGGCCCTCATACCGTAACAGGAACTTTTACAGTTCCTACATGGGCATTTGGTAGAATGAGAATGCGTGTTGTATCTATGGAAACACTTATTTCAAGCTACGCAACTACGTCGTCTTATGGTGAGCGCGAAGACTATTTATTAAACGTAACAAGCTCAGCTGCTTGGTTCCAAGGCACAACTGCATTAGGAACAAGCAACCCATTGAGCCAAACTTTAACAACAACAACATCTTATACTGCGCAAATAGGTGCGCAAGGCTGTATTGCTACCACGCCGGTAGTAACTGTTACTGTTAATCCTTTACCAACTTCTCCGGTTGTTACAAACTCTACACATTGTGGTTTCCAAGTACCAACCGCGAGTGTTGCCTCTGTAAATAACGGTGGTGGTACAGGTGCATTTAATTGGTATACCAACGCAGCAGGTACAATTGCAGCTCAAGGACAAAACTTTGGCCCACTTGCTACTTACTGGTCAAATGACTTTACATCTTCAACTTTAACAAACGCTGCAATTTCAGGAAATGCTGCCATCACCGGTGGGCAATTGGTATTGCATCCTAATGTAATTTCACAATCTGGTGGGCTTTATGTAAACGCAGCTGGAACCAATACGGATAAACATGAAATATCCTTTAAATACATCAATCAAGGTGCTGGCGTTGCCAATACAGCTGATGGTATGGCTTTCAGCTTTGGTGATGACGTGAATGCTTTGGCAGCTACACCAGGTGCTGAAAATGGTACTGGTACTAAGTTTAAACTTGCATTTGACTCTTATACGAATGGCACCAATACGCAAGGTATTTACTTGATGTATAACTGTGATGTAGTGAGCCAATCCCCAACAACTCCTGGAGTTCTTGCTTATTCGGCAAACACGGCTTGGATAGGCGCAACATCAGATGTTGTTGTCAATATTAACAATGCTGGAGTTGTGAATGTTACATTGAACGGTGCGCCGCTCTTTACTAACGTTCAACTTCCTACTGCATTCTTGACAGCAAATAAATCTAACTGGGCATACGTATGGCGCTCGCGTTCAGGCGGTATCGCTTCAGGTTCAATTATCGATGATGTTGTGATCAAAAGAGGTTCTATTGCTGCAGGTCCAACTACATTCCCTAACGTAGTTTCTTCAACGACTACTTTCTACGTAACAGAAAATGGATTAAACGGTTGTGCTAGTGCAATTGTACCGGTAGTTGTTACAGTGACAGCGCCGCCTGCAATCAATATCGCAACAAGTGTAACTCCTACGTTCTGTTTAGGAAGCAACGTTACTTTAACTGCTTCTTCTACGGCTTCTCCGGCTTACACCTACACATGGAACACAGCAACTTATACTGGTTCTGGTATGTCTGCTGCTCAAACAGGTGCTAACCTTGCACTTACGCCAACTGTTGCTGGAACATACGTTTACACAGTAACTGGTGTGAACGCAAACTGTAATAACCAAGTTAGCCAAACGGTAGTCGTGAATCCAAATCCTGTTATCACAACAGCACAGGCTTCACCAGCGCCTATTTGTTCTGGTTCTACATTGAATTTAGTTGCAGCATCTGTACCTTCAGTACCTGGAACTGCTGCTATCGGAACAGGAACGCTTTCGAACACAACTTCAAGTTATCCATCTCCATTTGGTAATTATTATTGGGGTGCTAAGCAACAGTTCTTGTTTACAGCTGCTGAATTGACAGCGCAAGGGTTATTACCGGGTAACCTAACATCAGTAGCATTTGACATTACAACTGCTATAACAACAGCATTGACGAATTATACTATCAGTATGAAAAACACGTCCGTGACTCAATTAACTACGGCTTTTGAAACAGGCTTAAGTACTGTTTATTCAGTTCCTGTTTATACGCCTGGTACAGGTTTAGGGTATGCGAATAATTCGATTACCTTCCAAACGCCATTCAACTGGGATGGAACGTCGAACATTGTTGTGGAAATTTGTTTCAACAATGGTTCTTGGACAAACAATGCTGCGGCACGTTATACGGTTGCATTCACAGGTGCTTGCCACTGGCTCAATCAAGATGCTGCTGGTGTTTGTGCTCAAACAACAGGTGGTACTGTTAGTGCAAACCGTACAAACATGATGTTTGGTGGTAACATTGGCACCAACCTTACCTCTTCTTTGAACTGGTTATGGACAAGCTTAGGTGCTACTACACCAACCACTACAACTGTATTGACAAACAATACAACTGCAGCTGTTACTCAACCTGCATTCCAAGTAAAAGCTACAAATCCAACAACTGGTTGTTTCACAAATGCATTAACTAACACGGTTGTGGTTAACCCACTTCCAATTGTAAATGCAGGCGTTGATCAATTGATATGTTCAAACAACGCAACGATGCCTGCAACTTTGACGGCATCTGCAACATTTGGAACAGGATTGAACTACGTTTGGAGTGGACCTGTAACAGGTGTTACAAATGGTACACCTTTCCAAATTGGTGCAACGGGTACATTCGTTGTTACTGGAACTGATGTAAATGGTTGTGTGGATACAGATGATGTACAAATCACGTATTCAACAATTCCTGCAGCGAATGCAGGTGTGGATCAGGCAATATGTTTGAATCAAACAGCTACTTTCAATGCGACTGGTTTAGCACCATATACATGGACCATGACTAACTATGCAAATAGTGGTATTTCTGCGCCAGTATCAGGTAGTTCATTGGTCGTTACGCCAACTGCGCCTGGAACATATACTTATCAAGTAAACGTTCAAAACTCTGTAGGTTGTACGAACAATGATCAAGCTGTGTTGACAATCTATGCTTTACCAGTTGTAAACGCGGGTGTGGATCAAACAATTTGTAATGCCTCTCCGGTTACTTTAACTGCAACGGGCGCTATTACATACGCTTGGGTAACAACACACCCAAGCTTATCATTGTCAAATGCTACGCCTTTCTTCCCGACTCAAACTGCTACATACACAGTTACAGGAACTAACATCAACGGTTGTCAAAACCAAGATGTTGTTGTTGTAAACGTATTGCCACAACCTATTGTGAATGCAGGTCAGGATCAAACAATTTGTGCGGGCACACCGGTAATCCTAAATGCTACAACAACACTGGCTTCACCTACTGCGGTGGTAAGTCCGTTTACATGGACTGGTGGTTATGCCAATAACTCACAGTTTGTACCGACGTCAAGTCAAACATTAACTGTATCTGTCGTTGGTGCCAACGGTTGTACAAACCAAGACCAAATGTCTATCACTGTACTTGCATTGCCAACGGTAAATGCTGGTGTTGACCAAACAATTTGTACTGGAACAGGTGCTACATTGAATGCAACAGGCGCAGCTTCATATGTTTGGAACAACAATGTAACACAAGGTGTTCCATTCTTCCCTACTGCATCACAAATCTATACTGTAACGGGTGTTGGAGCTAATGGATGTACAAACGTAGATCAAGTTCAAGTTAATGTCTTAACCGGACCTTCAGTGACAGTTTCAGCTGCACAAACTGTTTGTGCTAACACAGCTGCTACATTTAGTGCTGCTCCATTGAATAGCTTAGGTGGTTTCTGGACTACTACAGGTAATGGTACTATTTCACCAAACATTTCTAGTGCTGCAATTACTTATTTGCCAGCTGCAAATGACCCTGTTGTTGTAACGCTCACCTATGTTGCAACCAATGCATGTGGTAGCTCTTCAAGTGCAACAAACGTGAACGTATTGCCAATTCCTTCGGTAAACGCAGGTCCTGATCAAACAATTTGTGAAGGTTCATCAGTAGTATTGAATGCTACTGGAAATGGCAACATTACATGGTTGACACCAAACGTAAGCAATGGTCTTGCATTTGTTCCTGTAACCACTACAACTTATACAGCAACTGCTACAGGATTAAACAACTGTTCTAACCAAGATCAAGTTACGGTTACTGTAGTTTCGCTTCCTGAAGTAAATGCTGGTAATGACCTTACAATCTGTTCTGGTGAAGAAGTTTCATTAACTGCAACAGGTGCAACAGCATACCAATGGACTGGTGGTATTGCAAACGGATCACCATTTACTCCGGGTGTAACAGCAACATATACAGTTACAGGTACTACAACAAATGGTTGTGCTGGTACGGATCAAGTAACGGTTTATGTAAATGCAACACCTGTTGCAATAGCTTCAATTGTTGATGATGTTACATTAACTGCTACGCCAGGATCTTACAACTACCAATGGATCAACTGTGCTACTGGTACTGCTGTTCCGAATGCTTCATTTGCAACTTTCAACGCGTTAGCAAACGGAACATATGCGGTAATCGTGAGCACACCACAAGGTTGTTCAGATCAATCTGACTGTATCACAATTGATGCGGTAAGCGTAGAACAAATTGCAGAAATCGCAATGAGTGTTCAACCTAACCCAACATCAGGTGAATTGAGCATCGCTATGCCAACGGATTTATCTGCTCAAGCGCAAGTATTTGATGCTCAGGGTAAATTAGTAATTGACTTTACAAATGTTTCAAATGGTTCAACTTTGAACCTCACAAACATGACTACTGGTGTTTACATGATCCGCATCACTGCTGCAGATTCTGTACAAACATTCAGAGTGGTTAAACAATAACTAAAACCTATTG